>CALVXV010000013.1 GCA_944371685.1 uncultured Bacilli bacterium
AAAAATGTACTAAAAAATCTACAATTAATAGCAAAGAACAATATAAAAAATTTAATTAAACTTTTTAACAATAGTATTCCATTTTTTACCATAAAATGGTAGAATATGAGCAAAGAAAGACGTGGTATGTTTGAAATTAACAAATAAATTAGTAAAACCTATAACTGAAACTGCCTATTTAAATACTGAAAACACTAATAGATATAGACCAATCATGCGTTTTTTTTATCATAAATATGAACAAGCTGAAAACTGGCTATATAAAGAAGATGTCTATAATGAACTAAAAGACCAAATCGAAGGTTACACCATAGACGAATGTGCTAGAGATTTGGATTTTCTAGTGGAAAAAATGTCCTTAACTACTGTCCAAGATACCGAAAATGCCCAAACCTTAGAAAAATTTAAATTTAAAAATTATCGTTATCAAATGACTGACTATGCTATCGAAATCGAAAGAATGACCATTAGACTAGAAGAAATGGAAGTAAAAGTTGCTTCATTAGAACCAAGACTTTTTGAAAGAATAAAATTAAGATTAGAACAATTATTAGAAGTAAAAAAACTATCCGAACAAGAAATATATGAACTTTGGACCGATTTAATGCAAGACTTTACCAATCTAAACCAAAGTTACCAAGACTTTCTAAAAAAATTTAGTGAACCAAAAACCGAAGAATTAATGCAAAGTCATCTTTTTATCCAGCACAAAAACTCTCTAGTTCACTATTTAAGAAATTTTATTAAAGAATATATTTCCTCAAGTAGTGAAATTGCCAAAATACTAAAAAAACAAACCCAAGAAGATACAGAATTTCTAATGGATAGTCTAATATCTCATCAAAGAAAAGCCCCCAAAATAAGATCAGACTTCGACTATGATTACTTAAGAGTTGTCAATAACGGCAAATGGAATAGCTTGCGAAAATGGTTTGTAGCTGATAGCGATATTTGTGAAGGTGATAGACTTTTAAATGCCACTAACAATATAATTTCAAAAATCACAAAATATGCTTCAAATCTAATAGAATTACATGGCAACATGATAAATAGAAAAGAAGAATATAAATATATTTGTCATTTATTTGATAACCTTACATCATTAAATGATGCCCACACTTTAGCTGGCACTATCCTAGGTGTCCAAACAGTTAGACATTTTAAAGGAACAACCAAGTTAAATAGTGATTCCATAGTGCCTACATTAGATGTCAACCCAACCATGATTAAAATAGAACCTATGAAAAAGACCTTAAAGTATGAAACTTCACGTCTTCCAATCGTTGATAAAACCAAAGAAAAAGAAGAAATTTTTAGGCAAGCTCAAAAAGAAGAAGAAAGAAAAAAACAAATTTTAAACTCTTTAATAAAAAAAGGCCATATTGATTTAACTGGTGAAGTATCATTAACTTCAGAAGAACGAGCATACATTTTAGCTCTTTTAGCCAAGGCCCATAACGGTGTAACTAAAGACCCCGTATTTGGTCTAGACTATAGTATAAAAGAAACAAATGATAAATGTAAAATCATCTCTGAAGATGGTACCTTCTATATGGACGGTATGTATATCAAGATTGGTGGTGATATAAATGGATAACCTAAATAAAGAAATGAACTTACTATTAAATAACTTTTGGATAACAAAAGATCAAGACCCAGAAAATTATTATTTACTAAAAAGAAAGCAAAAAGACTTGCAAGATTTCATATATAAAAACCTAGGCAGTAAATTAATCATTCATGATAGATTTATCAAACTAGAAAAGATTTCCACCATTCCATCCAAAGACCAAGGCATAGAAACATTTACTTCTACTATGGATTATGTTTTTTTATTTATTTTTTTGCTATATCTAGAAGATAAAACCCGAGGTGAAAAATTTATTCTTTCCAATCTAATTGAATATGTAAAAAACACTGCCATTACCCTAGAACTTTCAAACACCCCAGATTGGACTTACTCCTCTCACCGAAAAAGTCTAATTAGAGTGATAAAATATTTAGTTGATCAAAACATCATAACTATTAAAGACGAAGATAAAATAAGCTTTATTGATGACCAAACTGCTGATGCCCTTTATGAAGTTACAGGTATTTCTAACTATCTAATTCCATCATTTGACCAAGAAATATATGGCCTAGTTACCCCAGAAGAATTCTTAAGTATACAGTGGTTACCTACTGATATTGATTCAGGAAACATCAGAAGATATAAAGTATATCGGAATTTATTATATTTGCCAGCCATTTACCGTGAAGATTTATCAGATGGCGAATACGATTATCTTAGAAAAATGCATAAAACAATTGAAAATGAATTATCGGAAAAACTAGACTTAACCGTTGAAATTACCAAAAATATGGCTATGGTCTATACCGACGAATCAGTCATTCAAAAAGACTATTTTCCAAACACGAAAAGAATTACTGACATAATTTTACTAATCAATAGTGAAATAGTAAATTATTTAAATACTCAAGACATCGAAAAGCTATCTGACGAAACATATTTAATAACTAAAGGTGAGTTAGAAAAAATTATATTAGATGCCAAAAATAAATATAAACCATTTTATAGTAAAGCTTACCTTGATTTAAATGATAAAAAATATCTAAACGAAATAATTCATACCATGGAAAATTATCATTTCATTAAAGAAAAACAAGACGATTTATTTAAAATATACCCATTGGTAAATAGATTTCAAGGAATTCCAGAAAAACTAAAAGAAGAAAATAAAAACGAACAAATCGAAATATTTGGAGGTGATACCAATGAACTATAAAGTAAGTAAAATAGGCCTTATTAACTTTTGGCTATATGATGATGAAACCTTTGATTTTTCAGATGGTAAATTATTACTAAGAGGTACTAATGGTAGTGGTAAATCAGTAACCATGCAATCATTCATTCCATTAATATTAGATGGTAATAAAAACCCTTCTAGATTAGACCCTTTTGGAAGTAAAGATAAGCGCATTGAAGATTATTTATTAGGCAGCGCCGATAGTGAACAAAAAGATGAAGCCACAAGCTACCTTTTTATGGAAATGTACTCTAGTGAAAAAAGAAAATATCAGACAATCGGCATAGGCCTCCATGCTAGAAAAGGAAGAACGACCGACTTTTGGGGATTTATTATTAAAGATGGTAGAAGAATTGGTCAAGATATATTACTATATCATAGCCTCACCGAAAAAATTCCCTGCACTAAAAAAGAATTAAGAAGTAGATTAGGCACAGACAACATTCTTGTTGAATCAACTAAAGAATATAAAGAAGCGGTAAATAAAACTATCTTTGGCTTTCCAAACCTAGATATGTATGATGAATTTATAAACCTATTATTGCAGTTAAGAAGCCCAAAACTATCCAAAGATTATAAACCAACCAAACTAATGGAAATTTTAAGTAGTGTTCTGCAACCTCTTACCGAAGATGACTTAAGACCACTTTCTGAAGCAATTGAAGAAATGGATAAAACTAAAGAAACTATCACTAAATTAAAAACCGATGTCAAAAAAATAGCCAATCTATTAATCACCTATAATAATTATAATGAAACCTTGCTTTACAAAAAAGCTGAAGATTATATAAATAGTACAAATAATTATAAGAATGATGAAAAAATAGTCAATAATCTAAAAGAGGAAATAAATGATTTAGAAAATAAGATTGCTGAAAATAAAAAAACTATAGTAGACTTAAAAATCAGAAAAGAAAACATTGAAATGCAAAGAGCTAACTTAGATAGCCGCGATTTAGAAAGTAAAATTCAAAGAGTTAAACAGTTAGATACTGAAATTAAAGAAGAAAATCAAAGTAAAGAAAAAATTCAAAACACTTTAAGCAATTACATAAATAAACGCCAAGATTTAGAAAATGAATTAAAGCAAATAAATAAAGAAAAAGAAAAGGAAGAAATTGCTTGTGATAACTTATATAAAGATATAATAGATTTAAGTCAAGAAATCAAATTTACTGAAGCAGCTATCATGCTAGAAAAATATAAAGAATCTCAAGACACTTTAAAACAAATTGATCCATTAAAAAATAGATTAAATCAATATCAAAATAAACTGGAAAACATTAAACAAGAACTAGAAAAAAAGAAAATTCTTGAAGAAAAACAAAGTGAACTTGATACAGAGTTAAATAAACAAAATAAGGAATATAGCAAAATAAATGAAAACCTTCAAAAATCTCAAGAATCTTTATTTGATGAAATTTTAAATATTAAAGATAAAGTAGCTTACATTGGACAAACAAATCAAATCATAAAACTCTCTAAAGAAGAAATTCAAAATATCACCTCATCATTTAACCCTTATAGCAAATCTTCATATAATTTATCTAAACAAAAATACTTATCTTTAGCCAGTAAAATAAAAGATTCCATCACTGATGAACTCTATAAAATAAAAAACAAAATCACCAATCAAGGTCAAAAAATAACTGAAATTCAAACAGAACTTAACAATCTTAAACAATCTAAAGAATTAGAAATTGTCAGAGATGAAGAAGAACTAAACACAATAAAATACATGCAAGAAAATGGTATCAAATTTGCTGAATTTTATAAAGTCATCGAATTTAAAGATGGTATTAATCAAAATACTAAAAATAAATTAGAATCAACATTACTATCATCAGGCATCTTAAATGCCTTCCTTGTTGAAAATTTACATCAAGTTAAAAATATCAAAGGTAATTTTATTACCTCGTCTAAACCTTGCCCAAAAAACCTAACAAAATATTTTAAACCAGCACATACCAATCAGTTAAGCGATGATTTTATTAATAATGTATTAAAATCTATAAATATAGATAAGCAAGGTGAAGTAACATTAAATGAAAATTATTTCAAAAATGGTTTTATACAAATTCAAGGTTCGCAGTATTTTCAAAGTATATATATAGGCATATTGTCAAGAATAAAAGCTAAAGAAGAAAAAATAAAGCAAACTCAAAAAAAATTAGATAGTGAAAATGCCATTTTAAACAACTTAAAAAATTTACAAACCGATAAAGAAAATGAACTAATAATTCTCACTAACGAAGAAAAAAGCTACCCAACAAATGAAACCCTTGAAAATATCGAAAGTACTATTGAAAAATTTAATGTTCAACTTGAAATCATTAATAGGCAAAAAAATGAAACCGAAGAAAAGTTTCAAAATATTACCGAAGAAATCGAAGAACTATTTAAAAAATTAACCATCCTAAAAAAAGAAATTAACTTTGCCCTTAACTTAACCACCTTTGAAGAAGTAATTCAAAATACCAAACTATTAATAAACTCAATTAGTGAATTCACCTTATCATTACATACTTATTATCAATATCAAGAAAGAATTATCGCTAAAACGGAAGATATGGATGATAAACAGTTTATGATTGATGAATTAAATACTAACTTAAATAACATAAGCATCTCGTTATCTAAAAAAGAATATGAAAAAGCCGATTTAAATAAAACTTTAAACAGCCATGAATATAAAAATTTATCAGAGCAAATTCTAAAAATTGATAAAGAATTAAAAGAAATTGAAGAAAAAACAGCCGGTTTAAATCATGACCTTGGAATAGATGAAAACAATTTATCCACCAAAAATGAAAATCTAAAAGAAAAAATTGCCTCTCAAAAAATAATTGAAGAAATAACCAAATTAAAAGAAATGTTCTTTAAAGATGAATATAGCCTTCACTATGTAAAAAAAGAACCTATTGATAACATTAAATTAACTGCAAAAAAAATATTAAGTGATTTATCATCAAGAAAAAACACAAATCTTACTAATGCTAAAGATAACTATTCATCAGCTTATTATGAATACCGTATGTCATTAAATGATTATCATTTAACCAGCCAAACTATTTTTGAAAAAGATATCATTCCAAATAGTATTATTGATGAAGATATTTTAAAAGACCTCTATGAAAATAACAAAAGAGCTGATTTATGTGCCACATATCAAGGTCGCACATTAAATATATATTCACTTTCAAAAACCTTAAATGAAGCAATTGAAGAAAATAGTCAAATAATTAGTGAACAAGACCGTCATCTATTTGAAGAAATACTATTAAAATCAGTAGGAGCCAAAATACGTGAAAGAATTGAATCAAGTAAAAATTGGGTGAAAAAAATCAATCAGATCATGAAACAGATGCAACAAAATAGTACTCTTGCCTTTGGACTAGAGTGGAAAAGTAAAAGTGCTGAATCAATGGAAGAAATTGAAACTAAAGAACTGGTTAGAATATTTCAAATAGATGCTAATATGATAACTAAAGAAGATAGTAATAAATTAATCAATCATTTCCGTTCAAAGCTAAAAAAAGAGACAGAAATGAATAGCGAAAGTCAAACATATTCATCAGTAATTTTTGATGTCCTAGATTATCGTAATTGGTTTGAATTTAAAATGAATTATCAAATGGTTGGTGATACAAAAAAAGAATTAACCAACAAAGTATTCTCAAGATTTAGTGGTGGTGAAAAAGCTAAAACAATGTATATTCCATTATTTGCTGCTGTTTATGCTAAACTAATGAGTGCTAAAAAAGATGCACCAAGAATCGTAGCCTTAGATGAAGCTTTTGCCGGCGTTGACGATTCCAATATCCGTGAAATGTTTGGAATATTATCATCACTAAATCTAGATTACATTTTAACTTCACAGGCCTTATGGGGTGATTATGATACTATAAATAATTTGGCCATAGCTGAATTATTAAGGCCAAATAATGCCAATGCTGTTTGTGTAAAAAGATATCGTTGGAACGGAAAATATAGGGAAATAATTACTAAGAAGGAAAACGATGCTATATCTTTATTTTAAAGAAAGAAAAGGATTCGACCGTTTATTCAAATTGCTAAAACAAAAATATATTTCTCTAAACCGCTATTCAGGAACTGTAACTTTAAATAATATAACACCAGAAGAAAGTAAGGATTTAAGCAACTTTTTTGGGAAAACTATTTCCATAGGCAGTACTTTTAAAACATCATTTATCCAAATTGAAAAAAAGTTAAAACAAACAAAATATGCTGATTTTACCTGGTCAGAATTGTTTGATAAATATTTCGAAGCACCTATTTTAAGTAAAAAAGATATCAAAGATAACTTTAAAAAAGAAGAAATAAAATTCTATCAAGAAATCTTAAAACAAACTCCAGATAAGTTAAAAGTATGGTTTAAAAGTATTATTCAAACTAAAAATGATATTTACCAAATATTTATGCGAAAATATAAAAAAGATAAAAAACAATTTAAAAAAGAACTATTAAATCTTTTAAAAATCATTGCTAAAACTGAACAAAATAAACCTGTGTCATTAACTTTTCTGGCCTCAATTTCATTAGATCCTCATTTTTTAGACCTAGGAACATCTACCAGTAATTTGTTCTTTAAACTGTGTTCTAGTTATTATAATAAAGAAAATCCAAAAACCACAATTGACAAAATCAAATTTTTGTCAGACTTAAATATTTATATAGATAATATTTCTAACTTTGTAATCATATATAATTTAAAAAGTGATAGCGCACTTGTAAATGTTTTTACTAAAAATCAAGAACCATTAAATCTAAATTTATCTAATTTATCGCAAATTCATAAATTAGATACTGATTTAAAAAAAGTATTCATCTTCGAAAACCCATCTATGCTTCCGGTTTTTAAACAATATAATATTCCAATAATAATAAGCTATGGAAATCCAAATTTTGCTTTTTATAAAGTAATTGAAAAATTATTATCTACTAATAACGAAATATATTATAATGGCGACTTTGATCCAGAAGGTTTAATCATTGCTTCAAATATTTGTGAAAAATTTCCACAAATCAAACTATTTTGTTATCACAAAGACGATTATTTTTCTTCTAAATCTCAAAATAAACTTTCTGCAAGTCGGTTAAAAAAATTGGATAATATTACGCACCCTAATTTAATCGAAATAAAGAAGCTTTTAAAACAAGAAAAACTGGCCGCATACCAAGAAAAAAATCTTGAAAATATTAAATATTTTGTAAAAAAAACATTAAAAAGGAATTGTAATATGATTTAAAACTTAGAATTTCAAATGAAGGATGATCTGATAGAAGTAATGACTAAACCTCATAAAAATAGTCAAAAAATTTTCTCATATTAATTACCATAAAAAACATATTATGTAAAAAATTAATGGTATTCACTGCCTATATGATGCCATCTTCCAGTCAGTTTTAGAAGTAAGCGACTTCATATAAGTCAATAAACCAAAAAGTAAAATTATTAAATAAAATATTTTACTTTTTCTTCTTGACAATATACATGCGCATGTGCTAAAATAACTGCAAGAGGTGAAAACCTATGGAGTGGATTCTGCAAATCATCATAATGTTAATAAGTTTTCTATTTTCATATTTTAACTACAAAAAAATATAAAAATGAAATTGTTAAAATGAAAATAAAAGCAAATAAAGAAATAGAAAAAATAAAAATTGAAACCGAAGAAACAATAAAATTAAAAACAATAGAACAAATGCTGTCTAACAATAAAAATAAAAAAACACTAAATGAATTATCCACCATACTTTTAAAAAGTATAATAGAAAATGCAGAATCTAAAACGAATCAACCATAATTAAGGAGGAAAAAATATGGATATTATAAAAGAAATTAGAAACTTTCAAAACGAACTAAACGTAGAAATAAATAACTTTTGTGAAAAAATGATTCAAGAAATAGAAAAAGAAAATTCCACTGTAACCCCAAAAACAGCATATATCAGTACATACCCCATTACCAATCCAACCTTCTTCAAAGGGAAAAAACCAGTTGAAGTAGAAATTGATGGCAAAACTATTATAACCCCTACCTGGAAAAAAGTAGCTTATACCATTTTAACTGAAATAGTTCAAGATAAAAATATGGAAAGTAAACTTTTAGGATTAAGAGATGTTATGCTAGGCCGAGTTAGAAATAGACTATCATCATCAGATAAAAACATGACTAGTCCTCTTTGCATTACAAAAGACCTATATATAGAAACACATTATGATACTGAAACCTTATTAAAATTCCTTTTGCAAATCTTAGATAAAATAGGATATGACTATAATAATATTAAAATAAAAATAATGAATTAAAAGTAGTTACAAAAACAAAACAACATGCTATAATATATATAATGAAACCTTATAAAGAGTGATGGAGGGACTGGCCCTATGAAGTCACAGCAACCTATTAAGTTAGGTGCTAAAGCCGAACGATAAGGAACTGACAAACAAGTTCCTAACTTGTTTTTTTCTTTACTGTGTTTCATTAAAGAAGGAGGATTTATGAAATTATATTCAAATGAAATTGTATTTCGTGGTCACCCAGATAAAGTGTGTGACCAAATTAGTGATGCCATTTTAGATGCCTATTTAAAAAAGGACATTCATGCTAGATGTGGCATTGAAGTTATGGGAGGAAAAGGAAAAATATTTATCACCGGTGAAGTAACCTCTAAAGCTAATATTAATATTGAAAAAATAGTAAAAAGAGTCTTAAACGATATTGGTTATAACACAAACTATCAAATAATAAACAACATAGGGCACCAAAGCCCAGACATTGCCTTAGGAACCAATGACAAAGTAGGTGGTGCCGGCGACCAAGGAATGATGTTTGGCTACGCATGTAACGATACGAAAGAAATGTTACCAACAGCTATGGTCATTTTACAAAACTTAAGTAAATGGTATGATGAAGCAAGAAAAAAATGCTCATACCTAATGCCTGATGGTAAAGCTCAAATTACTGGCTACTATGATGATGACATGAAATTAAAAAAAATAAAATATTTTACAATATCATACCAAAACGATGAACAACATCGTCCATATACTGATAATTTAATCAAAGAAAAATGCCTAGAAATATGTAAGCATTATAATATAGAAATAGAAAAATTTTTAATAAATCCCACCGGTAGATTTTTAGTTGGTGGTTTTGACGGTGATGCAGGAGTTACTGGTAGAAAAATTGTCGTAGATAACTACCACGCATTCGCTAAAGTAGGTGGTGGCGCCTTTAGTGGAAAAGATCCAAGTAAAGTTGATCGAAGTGGTGCATATAAAGCTAGAGAAATAGCCAAAACATATCTAAAAAAACACCACCTAAAGTGGTGCCAAGTTCAAATAAGTTATGCCATTGGTTTAGATAAACCACTAGCTATTTATATCGATAGTAATAAAGGCAATATTACTCCAGATGAAACATTATATAATGAATGTACACCAAAAAATATTATTAAAGATTTAAAATTATATGAACCTTGTTATGAAAATAAAGCCAAATTTGGTCATTTCACAAATTAAATTTAATCAAAAAAACCTTTTAACCCTAACAAGTTCACGCGAATAAGTATTCCGCCCATTTTTAACATATTGCTTTAAAAAATCTAACTTATCACCATTATTATCAAATATTAAATCCGCAAGTTCTAACGCCTTATTAAAATTAAGCATACTATAATCTTTAATTAACTTACTTTCTAAAGCATCATTCTCATCAATATTAAAAGCTAATCTAGTTAAATCCAAATCATTATTAGTAGCCGCCTCAAATAATTTACCAAAAAATCTAACATTATTTTGCCATATAACTTCTTCTAAAGAACCATTTGGCGTTCTGACCTCTATTGTATTCTTATCAAGAATATCATTAGTATGATATAAAGAATAATTATTAAAATTAAGCCCTAAATTTCTTGTAAGGTTTTTAAACACTTCTAAAAATCTATCTATATCAGCAAACAATTCATCATGTAATATAAAATAATCAAATATATTTACTACAGGTCTTGCATACCTATATGCGGAAAATCTTGTATTTATCATTTCACCGTTTCCAAAACGGTAAATGATATCCTCATATGCCATCCATAAATATATTAAATTTTTTAAATAATAAACATTGTCATCAAAAAAATCCGCTCCAAAATGAATATGTCCACCACATCGACTATTAATATCACAAAATAGTTTTAAATATTCACAAGTCTGCTTAATCTCATCCCAAGCACTTTCTGTATCGTGTAACTTTGTACTTTTAAATTCAATTCCTTTCATACCAACCGACATTTCTCGCTCAACTTTAAAATTAGAATAAAGATCATGTTTTTCCAAAAATTCATGGCAAGGTACTTCACATTCTATTTCAATTCCAAATGTCATATTATCATTAAGACCTAAAAAAGGTTTATATTTGATAATATACTTTTTTAAATATCTAAATAAACTCTTTTTTTCTTTCATACTCATTTCATAAAAATAATCATTCTTATTCAAATCATACATAATAAACATCCTCTCACGTGCTAACTATTATAATATTTCCAAAATATATGTCAAATTAAAACTAAAAAAAATTCCAAAAATATCCAAAATATTATTAATAATAATTTAAAGTTGTTGTATACTATATGATAGAAAAAGTTAAAAATTGAAGTAGGTGATGTAATGAAAAAAGTAAATTATATCCTTTTAGTAATATTTGCCTCATTTATATCCTTAAATGTCGTTAAAGCCGATGAAGGCATTGTCTATAGCCCAAGGTCATGCTTTGGAATAACCTATGGAACTCATAATAATCATTGGCACCAAGCCATTGAACAAAATGGTCAATATATCGCTACTGGCGATCCAATTTATACATATCCATGTACTCCATCAAATGATCCAACTTTAAAAACCTTAACCGTCAACAACAATAACATAACAATATCAGATAAAATGGAATTTAAAACCTATGATGAAATAGCCAATATTATAGCTACCCCAAATTATCAGTATGCAAAAATTGAATATGAAAATAATAAAAAACTAAAAATAGGCGATAATAACGTAACAATTAAAATCACCTCTGCTTTAGGCCTTACTAAAACCTATGAATTAAATATCATAAGGCAAAAAATTCTAAGCACTAATAATAACATAAAGCAAATAACCATTGATGGCCAAAAATATCAATTTAAAAATAATACAATCAAAGATCTATTTGTCACCTCAAACAATAAATCATTAGATATAAAAGTAACTCCTGAAGATAATACTGCTAAAATAACCATCAAAGGAAATAAAAACCTCAAAGCCGGTGATCATACCATCACAATTATTTGCCAAGCTGAAAATGGAGAAACACAAAATTATTATATAAAATTTCATAAAAGCATGGTATTAACAGACATCATCGGCACGATTATTGGCATACTAATTTTAGTTTTTCCATTAATTATTATTATAATTATTATAGCTCATAAAAATAAAAAGAAATATATAAATAATAGTCATTATTATAAAAGATAAAAGGAGAATATATTATGATTGATTTTAAAAATAAAGGATTAATAAAACTAAGTGCTATTAACACCAAAGAAGGCGAAAAAGTAGTCCAAGACATATTGATAAATAATGAACAAACCATCGCTGCCTTTCAATCAATGCGCGACCATTTAATTTTTACCAATAAAAGAATTATTTCAGTTAATGTTCAAGGAATTACCGGTAGAAAAGTGGACTATACTTCCATTCCATATAAAAAAATTCAAGCATATTCTATTGAAACAGCTGGCGCCTTAGACATAGATGCTGAAATTGATATCATCATAAGTGGTCTTGGAACCATTAGATTTGAATTAGCCGGATCTACCAACATCAAAGAAATATGCGCCAAAATATCCGAAGAAATTTTGTAAAACTATCTTAAATGATAGTTTTTACTATCCAAATTAATATCTAAAAATAAACCATTATTATTTGACTGACACATTTAAAATTTATCACCTTTTCCACATAAAAATATTATATTGTACAAATCACAAGAAAATGTTAAAATAATATATAGTAGGAAACTACTTAGAAGGAGGGGCTAAAATGAAAGAAAAAACAGCTAAGAAAAGAAATAGTGCAATTGAACTATGGCGATTTTTAATAGCTATTGCCATCGTTGGCTTTCATATTGGATTTATCATCGCCAACACATGTAATGGAGCTAATGGCTATTACCTAGAATCATCAAATTGGTTTTTTGGCTCAAGTGAAGTTTTATGGATTTTTACCATAACTGCTGGTTATTTTATGGTATCTCATTTCAAAAAGCGAAATGCAGATAAAAACTATAAAGAAAGAAGCGCTTCATCAAAAGCTTGGGAGTATACTTGGTCTAGGATAAAAAGTTTACTTCCAGTTCTAATAATTGGATATATTCTCGGTGTTGTCATTTGTACAAGCTTCTATTATCCAGATTACAATTTCCAACAAGTATGTACTATGATTGTCAATAGTATTTGGGAATTCTTAGGCTTCCATGCCGCCGGACTTAGAAGTTTAGGCAATGAATTTTTCAACCTAAATGGACCTCTTTGGTTTATCTCAGCTATAATCATAGTTGGCTATTTCTTGTATTGGGGACTATGTAAAAATGAAGATTTCTTATCTGGAATAATTGCACCATTTATCTTCATTTTCTTAGGTGGATGGTGGTGTTTCACTGACACTAGAGCATCGCAAACAGCTTGGTCTACATTTGGAGCACAAACCGCTTCTACTAACGGTACTGGTGGTTCAGCCACTGCCGCAACCGCCATTTTTGGAATGAATAACGGTTTAATATTCGTCTTAATGGGAATGTTAGCTGGAATAATGTTATATTATTTCATTCAAAAAGTTAAAGACCATAAATTTACCTCACTTGGTACATTAGGCTTAACTTTATTATATCTTGTATCAGGCGGATTACTTCTATGGTACACAATTTATCCACCAACATGGTTCGGACTAGAAAGATGGACAGTTGCCATATTATGTATAATCGTTATTGGTCTAACCTTATTAAATAAAGATAAAGTTACAGCTATATTAAATAACAAATATACAAATGGTATATTAAGCTATCTTGGTAGTATATCACTACATATTTACATGCTACATTACCCAGTAGCCATCTTCATTTTAAAAATGCTTGGACCAAATACTGCAGCTACAACTTATTCTTTCTGGTCAATATATATCCCAGCTGTACTATTTACAATTATCCTTAGTGCATTGCTAAAAGAACTTATGGATATATTTAAAGAAAGTAAAGAAGCTGATAAAATTGAATCTACAGCAAAAACAAAAAAAGCAAAACAAAGTTAATATAAATTGACTTTGTTTTCTTTATAAAAAAATTATTCTGTGTTATGATAATAATGGTGATAATATGAGAATAATAAAGGCTGAAGATTTAAGAAATTTAATACACGATAATGATACTGTCGCTATCAGTGGTTCTGGCGGTTCTGGTTCTGCTGAAGCCATTATCAAAGGTATTAGTGATAGTTTTGTTAAAACAGGTCACCCCAAAAATCTTACTGTAACTTGTGGTATTAGCCCAGGAAACTTAACCGATGATGAAGTTGGTATGAATATGTTAGCTAAACCAGATCTTGTTGGTAAAGCTTTATGTGCTCATCTAGGCATGGGTAGAGTCTTTGGTAATGCGATTGGTGAAAACAAATTTCCTGCGTTTGCTATTCCATTAGGTGTCATTAATCATTTATATAGAGCAATTGCCGGCCATGAAATAGGACTATTAACAAAAGTTGGTCTTAATACATTTGCCGA
>CALVXV010000014.1 GCA_944371685.1 uncultured Bacilli bacterium
ATAATTCACTTCCTTTTTGACTAATATAACTTATACACTACTTTTAATTTTATGTCAAATACTTTTTATATTTCTTAATTTTTTTAAAATAAAAAACGCTTTAAATTATGATTAATTTATACGTTTTTTAATTATAATGTCTCTAATTTTTTTCTTGATAAGCCGGTTATTTTTGAAATAAGGTCTAAGTCAATATTACTTTCTTTCATTTTTTTGGCTAAATCAAGTTTTTCTTCCATTTGTCCGAGCTTCTTGCCATGTTTTTCGCCTTGTTTTAATCCAGCTTCTAATCCATCATCATAATATGAAGTTTTAATAATTTCATCTTCCTCTTCTTTAGTTAAAAAATCAATTACAGTTTTGTCATCATTTAATTTGTCTACGTTTTTTTTAAACTTTTCCATTATCGCATCTCCTTTGCATAACTCTTTTAACTCTTCACTATTGGCATCTAACATTAATAAGTGTTTTGGAGTATCTTTTTTAACCTTTTTTTCTTTTTTATTATAATATTTTTTTGCAATAATAGTCCATATTAAAGACAATGATTGTCAATCATTTTTAGAAATGTTGCTTATTATAATTAGTTAAAATGTCACATAATATATTATATAATTATCTCTGAAAGGAGATGATTATTTAAATGCATAACAAAAAACACGCATTAAAACTTGTTCACTTACATTACTTTATAAATTATCGCTTATTTTTGATAAAAAGTTGGATGATTTTTTAATTGACAATCAAAAATGATTGTCTTTTTGTTTACAGTGGTGTTAAAATATGGATTAAGAGGTGTCTTATGACGGAAAAAGAAATACTTATTTTTGAGATGATTGATGAGGGTTTTAGTTTAAATGAGATGGCTAATTTTTTGAGATTAAGTGCTAGACAGGTGCATCAAAAGATTCAAAAGCTAATTAGTGATGGATATTTTATCACCCCTACTTATTATGATGATGGAAATATAAGATATAATTTTAAGGAAAATGGTCAAAAGCATACTTTGAATTTATCTATTAATGATAGTCATAAGTTTAAGGCCTTAGTTATTTCAGATATACATGTTGGAAATTCTTTAGAAAATATTGGATATTTATACAAGGTATATGATTATGCGAGAGATAATGATATTCATATTATTTTAAATTGCGGAGATTTGATTGATGGAAATTTTACTAGAGGTGAACAATTAATTGGAGATGTCAATGAACAGATAAACAAGGTTATTAAATGTTATCCTTATGACAAATATATTTTAAATTTTATTTGTTATGGTAATCATGATTATAGCGCTTATGAAAATGGACGAGATATTGCAATGGCTTTAAATCAAAGAAGGCATGATTTAATAAGTGGCGGATATGGATTTTCTTTGATAAATGTACTTAGAGACCAATTTGTATTATGTCATCCTTTAGGTGATGGAAATTATAAAAAGATACCTAATAAACTTATTTTAGAAGGGCATCATCATAAATCTATGTTTAGAATTGAGCGAAATAATTATCGATTAAGTATTCCACCGCTTAGTGATTTATGTTTTGGCGATGTGGATAGTCCTGGAATGGTAGAAATGAGGCTTTCATTTTGCTCTGGCTTTATTCATATGGGATATTTTAAATTGATTGATTTAAAGCATAGCCTTAAAGTTTATAATGAAATGAGTATAGAGTTTTTTTTAAAACATAAAAATTTAGATGAAAAAAATTTAGTTTTGAAGTAAGGAGTTTTTATATGTTATTATATGACAAAGAATTGATTGATAAAATTAATGGCGAGAAAACGCTAGAAGAAATAGCTAAAGAGTTAAACTATCCAATTGCTTTAGTGTATGAGCGAATTATAAAGCTTAAAGACAAAGGATTTATGTTAAAAAGGAAAATTTATGATAATGGTAAAATTTGTTATGACATGTGTAAGCATCCTATGGATGATTCATGTACGGCTAATATAAAATTATGTGATAAAAACAAGTTTTCAGCTATGCTTATTAGTGATTTACACTTTGGCAATGAGTTTCAGGCTATTGATTATTTGGAACATGTTTATGATTATGTTAGGGATAATGGTATTCATATAATCATTAATGGTGGGGATTTAATTGATGGTTCTTTTAGTCATGGCAAGCAAATTATGAACAATCCTTTAGACCAACTTGATTATTTAATTAGTAAGCATCCGTTTGATGAGAAGATTTTAAATTTAATTTGTTTAGGTAATCATGATTTTTCTTTATATAAAAGTGGCATTGATATGAAAAAGGCTTTAGAAAATTCGCGGTTTGATTTAATACCACTTGGTTATGGAATTGGAATTTTAAATGTGAATAGTGAACAAATTTTTATTAAGCATTATATACCGGATTATAGTTTTTTTCCGATTAACGGAAAGCTAGTATTAGAAGGCCATAAACATAAAATGGGGATTATGAACAATGATAAGGGGTTACTAGTAGATATTCCTACATTGAGTAATTTGGTACTGGGCAAATATGAGTTTCCAGGGGCAATTAGAATGGATTTATTTTTTGATAACAATGGTTATATTGTGTCTGGACATTTTGAACAATTTATAATAAATACAAAACTTTATACGGTTAGTGAATCCATACTTGATTTAGGTTATTTAAATCACGATTATGTTTTAGAAAATGAGGTTAAGCCGAAGATAAAAAGTTTGAATCATGCTTCACAAATAGATAAATTTAATCGCAAATGGGGACGTTAAAAAAACTGTAACGAAAATTTTAGTTTCATTACAGTCTTTTAATATTTACCGCATTTACTACCCCAAGAGTCGACAAGTTCGTTATTTCTATATATTTTAAGTAGTTCACAGGTATTGGGGCATCTATGACATTCAAAGGCTTTAGTTTGAAATTTTAAATCTTTCATCTCTAGGGAGTAAGTATGGCCGGTTTTGTTTTTTTTAGCTAAAACAGCAATGCCAATGGCACCCATTAAATGACTGTTTTCATCGACAATAATGTCTGCACCAAGAATTTCTTTAAAGTATTTAACTACTCCTTTATTTTTAGAGACGCCACCTTGAAAGATGATTGGAGATGAGATTTTTTTACCTTTGCCAACATTATTTAAATAATTTAGCACGACACTTTTACATAAACCGGCAATGATATCTTCTTTAGGATATCCGACCTGAGCTTTGTGAACTAGGTCTGATTCAGCAAAGACAGTGCATCTGGCAGCTATTTTGACAGGATTTTTAGATTTTAAGGCATAGTCGCCGAATTCTTCGACATCAATACCCAGTCTTTTCGCTTGGCTTGATAGAAATGAACCTGTGCCAGCGGCACACAATGTGTTCATGGCATAGTTTGTGATTATACCATTTTTAATTAAAATTATTTTAGAGTCTTGACCACCAATTTCTAAAATTGTTCTGATGTTTGGATAAAAAGTTAGTGTTCCTATTGCGTGAGCTGTAATTTCATTTTTGACAACTGAGGCTTTAAGCATGAGACCAATTAATTTTCTGGCACTTCCTGTTGTACCGATGCCTTTGATTTGACAATTTTGGGGTAAGTCTTTTTTTAAGAGTTCTAAAAGTTTTTTGACAGCATTTGTTGGATTACCTTCAGTCCAAATATAAGCCTTCGTAATTATGTTATTATTATCGTCAATGATGACTCCTTTAGTAGAGATGGAACCAATATCGACACCTAAGTAACAATCTTTCATTTTTCTTTCCTCATTTCTAACATGTCATAAAAAGCTTCTAATCTAGTTTCGATACCAGTTTTAGAAGTGGCGGAATCGAAGCTAAAAAATAAAATTGGTTTTTGGTACTGATTAGCTATTTTACTGATGATGGGCATAGCCCCTATTTCTGGAGTACAAAAGGATGATTTGATATGAATTATACCATCATAATCATTCTCACAGAGGTATTTACATCTGGCAATATTATCGCTGGCGTCAGCACCTAGGCAGTAGTGAAAATATTCTTTAGCATATTTTTTGTATTTTTTATATTCTTTTGGTTTTTCGATTAAAAGATAGTGAACGTTGGTAAAACGTTTAATTTCGATATGATGTTTAGCTAATGATTTTTCTAAATAGTAGTTAGAAAATGGTTCCATGATGGTGTAAAGCTCCCCTATTATGCCTATTTTTAATCTATTATCTGGTTTATGTGTTTTTAATTTATGAAATTTTTTTAAGTATTTTTGATAGGTTTTGTAAAGATGATGATAGTTTTTGATATGACTAAATTCAATTAACATTTCTTCTTTTAAAGATTCAAATGAACCTTCTATTTGTTCAAATCCAATGTTTTCTCTAATATAGTTGTCGATGGTATCCATATATTTAATCATTTTCATGGTTATAAAGCCATAATAAATAGTTTTTAATTTAGAATATTTGGGATTTATTTGTTTTAAAAGCTTGTTTATTCTTTTTATGTTGGTCTCGCCTTCGGTAACAAGGTTAATGACTTTACAGTTATATCCTAAATCTTTTAATGTTTGCTCTTGGAGTTCGGCGTAATATCCATAACGGCATCCCCCACCCATTTGAATTAGAATTTGCGCACCTTTTTCTAAGCATTCTATCATGGTGCCTAAAGTATATTTGAACGGTGTACAGACGAATTCTGGTGAATATTTTGTGCCTAATTCGATAGTTTTAGAAGTTATTTTGGGAGCTTTAATTACTTGGTCATTTGGATAGATATGAGAAAGTAAATAAGTGGCTGGAATATAATAATCACCCATTTGGGGAAAGGCAATTTTAGTCATTTAATTTACCTCCTAACATGTCTAAAAAACTTTCTAATCTCGTTTCTAGGCCAGTAAATGATGAATTATCATCAATGACAAGGTTTAGATAAGGTATATTTATTTTACGCATGGCAAGTTCGTTGGCTAAAGAATCTGGGGCGCATGGGAATGATGATATGAAAATTATCCCGTTTATATGGTCTTGACAATAGGCGATGGCGCCTAGGTTATCTTTACTATATTTAAAATAAAGGTCTTTGGATATTTCTTTGCTTAAATGATTAGTTATTTTAGGATTAAATTTATCAGAATATATTATTTCTATTTTGTTTTTTATTAAATATTTAATAATGTCTTTACCAATTAGTTCATCGTAAATATTGTAAGGATGGCCGACGATGAGAATTTTGGTTTTTTTTACTTTTAATTTATTTTGACTTATTTGATGATTTTTTTTGAGACGTTTTTTTTCTCTTGTAATTGCATATTTATAGGCTTTTTTTATTTGTGAGTGTTTTTTATTTAAAGTTTTGCCTATTTTATAAAGGCCTTTTTTTAAAGTTTGTCCTTTTTCTAAGTCGATGTTGTAGTGCAGAAGATTTACGTCAAATAAGTTTTTGACAATATCATATACGACCCAAAAGTTAGTGCATGTTTGATTGTTATTTTTAAAGTTACTAATTCTAGGTACTAAAATATAGTCACATTTATCTTTTAAATAGTCGACATGACCTAAGTAATTTTTTAATGAAAGGCACATTTCACTATTTGATACTTTTAGGCCTTTATCCATAATTTCTTTATTGGTTACAGGGCTTATTATGTATTTGATTTTTAAAGAATCAAAGAAGTCGGTCCAAATGTCTTTATAATAGTAATAAAACAAACTGCGAGGAATGCCAACTGTGTTCATGTTATCACCACTAAAAATATATTAAGATTTTTTTGTTTTATGAATATTTTTTTAAATTTGACAAATTATATTAGAAGGAGGTTTTAAAAATGCAGAAAATTAATTGTACGGTTTACGACTGCCGGCACTGTGATGTTATGAATGACGAGTGCAAATTAAAGCAGATTAAAGTGGCGTGCTGCCAAGGTAAAAATGAAAAAGAATCTACAATGTGTGATAGTTATGCGAAAACTGACTTAGATTAAATAATTTTTTTATTACACTTACTTAAAATGAGTGTAATATTTTTTGTGTAAATTTTATAAAAAATATATATGCTTTAGCATTTATTTGGTATAATTAGATGTGTTAGGAGGCGGTTTTGTGCGTATTAAGTTACTTTCAAATGTAGAATTTTTAGAGTTTACAAAACAATTTAAACCTAGTTCTATTTATCAAACACCTTATTATGCTTTTACGATGCATGAAGAAAATTATGATTCAATGTTTGTAGGACTTATAGAGGGAAATGTTTTAAAAGCAGCTTCTTTAATTTTAGTTTATAAGATTAATGGTTTTAAATATGCTTTAGCGCCTAGAGGTTTTTTGATTGATTATAATGATGAAAAATTAGTAGCTACTTTTACTAAATTGATTAAGAAATTTTTAGGAAAAAAAGATATTGTGGCTATTAAAGTAAATCCAATGATTATTAAAAATGTATATAATAGTTTAGGTCATACAATTAATTATAATGAGCTATATGATAAAACATTTAACTATATGAAGAAACTTGGTTATTTTCATCTTGGTTATAACAATTATTTTGAAGCTTTAAAGCCTAGATTTGAAGCTTATATTAATTTGGATTTAGATTATATTAAATTATTTGGAAATATTGAGAAGAGTTGCCGTAACAAGATTAGAAAAGCTGTTCGCGATGGTATTAAAGTTTATCATGGTTCTAGTGACGATTTAAAGTACTTATATGAACAGACAAAAAATGATTATCCGAGAGATTTGAATTATTTTAAAAATTTGTATAAGTTTTTTGGAAAAGATGATTTAATTGATTTTTATTATAGTAAATTAGATACGACAGATTACTTACAATATACTCAAAATATGTATAATAAATATTCATTTAGAAGTTCTGAGCTTAGTAAAGCTTTAATTTCACAAAAAGGTAATTCGGATAAAATTGTGAGTGAAAAATTGGAAGTTGATAAAAATGTTGTTAAATATCGCAAGCAATTAGCAGAAGCTACTGAATATTTAAAAAAATTCCCAAATGGAATTATTACATCTTCAGCTTTAATAATTAAATGGCAAGATGCGGTTTATTTGGTTATTGATGGCTATGATAAGAAATATAGACAATTTGGAGCAAAACAATTAATGATTTGGAAATTAATGGGAAGATATGCGAAGCTTGGTTTTAAAAAGTTTTATTTAGGCGGGGTTGCTAATATAAATAAAACTAATAATAAATATAAGGGACTTAATGAGTTTAAACTTAATTTTCATTCAAATGTGATTGAATATGTTGGTGACTTTGAACTTATTACTAATTCGCCACTTTACTTTGTTTATAAGAATTCTTTTGGAATTACAGGGATATTTGGTTCAAAAAAATAAAACGATAATTTTTTTAAGATTATCGTTTTTTACATATTTACATTATGATAAACGTGCTGAACATCTTCAACTTCATCTAACATGTTTAACATTTTTTCAAAGGTTTCTTTATCCTCACCGGTTAAAGTTACTTTTTCTTTTGGAAGCATAGTTATTTCATCTAGGTCAAATTCGACATTTGGTAATTTAGCATTAATGGCTTCTTTGATGTTGTTTAAATCGTTAGGAGCACCATAAACTACTACTTCGTCATTTTCTGTTTCGATGTCTGTAATATCCAAACCTGCTTCTAATAAGGCATCTAAAGTTTCTTCTTCAGTTAAACCTTTAAAACTAACGATGCATAGATGGTCATACATATAACTTACACTACCTTGGGCGCCCATTTTAACATGACATTTGTTGATGACAGCTCTGATACTGCTAACACTACGGTTCACATTATCGGTTAGGCAACTAACGATAGCCGTTGAACCAGATGGACCAAATATTTCATAGTTAGCAGAAGTATAAGTTTCATCAGCACCACTATTTACTTTTTCAATGGCTCTATTGACGATGTCATTTGGCACTTGCTCTTTTTTAGCTTTTTCAACTAGTCTTTTTAAGGTCGGGTTACCTTCTAATTCTGTTCCGCCATTTTTAGCGGCTTGATATATTTCCCTTGCGTACATTGAATATAATTTTGCTTTAGCCGCACCGGTTTTTTGAATGCTGGCTTTTCTTACTTCATATGCTCTTCCCATATTAAACTTCCTTTCTGTGCTTTTTTTAAAGCGTCTTTAGCGGCGGCTTGTTCAGCCGACTTTTTACTATGTGATGTTCCTTTACCATACACAATACCATCAATGATGACTACAACGGTGAATTTTTTATTATGTGATGGTCCTTCTTCACTTATTAATTTATATTCCAAACTTTTTTTATCTGTTTGGACAGATTCTTGCAAGATTGATTTATAGTCATCAAAGAAGTCTATTTCATGATTTTCAATGAGTGGAACAATATAATTTATGAAAAATTCTTTAGTTTTGTTTAAACCTTGGTCTAAATAAAGGGCTCCTAAAAATGATTCAAAAATATCGGAAACAATGGTTTTTCGGTATTTTCCACCATTTTCTTCTTCACCTTTTCCTAGTTTTAAATATTCGTTTAAGCCTAATTTAATTGAATATTCATAATTAGCGGTTTCACAAACGTAATGAGCTCTTATTTTGGTCATTTCACCTTCATCATATTTATTACTTTGATAAAGGTATTCACTCATTAAAAGTTCTAGGACAGCGTCGCCTAGAAATTCTAGTCTTTCATAGCTTTTCACACCATGTTCATTTGAATATGAGGTGTGTGAGAAAGCTGTTTCATATAATGTAAGATCATTTGGTTTTATTTTAAACTTTTTTAGTAGTTCCACTTTGAATCACCTTTATTATTATATCATTTATTTGTTTGATTTAAAAGGTTTTTCTTTTTTCCCTATTTTTGATTAATGTCAATTTTTTTGATAGCTAGGATTTTTCTTTTACTTTTATGATGTTTTTTAGTATAATTATTAGTGAGAGTATATGAAAAAGATTTTAATAAAATTAATTAAAATATATCAAGGTATTCCTGGTCCATGGCATAATTATTGCCGGCATATTCCAACGTGCTCTAATTATGCGATAGAAGCAATTGAAACTTATGGGGCTTTTAAAGGCGGTATTATGGCTTTTAAAAGAGTACTTAGGTGCAATCCATTTGGAACCAGTGGATATGATCCAGTAATTAAGGGGGATGAACATGAGAAAAATTTGTAGTATATTTATTTTATTTGTTTTAGTATTTAGTTTAACAGGTTGTTTAAAAAGAGATAATATGGAAGATATTACTATTTATACAACGAATTATCCAACTGAGTATATTACTAAAAGGCTATATGGTGAATTTAGTGATGTTAAGAGTATTTATCCTGATGGGGTTAATATTAACACTTATAAATTAACGGATAAACAACTAGAAGATTATAGTAATTCTGATTTATTTATATTTAATGGGCTTAGTAATGAGAAAGATTATGTTGAGTCAATGAGAAAAATTAATAAGGATTTAAAGATTATTGATACGACTTTATCAATGGAATATAATGATAGTATTGAGGAGTTATGGCTAGATCCTTCTAATTTTTTGATGATGGCACAGAATGTTAAAACTGGTTTTAGTGAATATATTGATAGTTATTATTTGACAAATAAAATTGAAGAAAAATATGAAGAATTAAAAATTGAGGCTTCTAATTTAGATGCGAAAATTAAAGATACTGTTTCTAATGGCAACAGTACGGCGATTGTGGCTGCTGATAATATGTTTAAATATTTGGAAAAGTATGGTGTGACAGTATATTCTTTAGACGAGGATAATACTGATGTGAATGCAGTATATAATGAGGCTTTAAAAATGATTAATTCAGGAGCTATTAAATATATATTTGTCAAAGGTAATGAGGAATATAATTCAACTGTTCAAAAGTTAATTCAAAATACGGGGGTTACAGTTCAAAATTGGCATACTCTTGCTAATTTAACAGAGACTGAAAGAAGTGGTAACGAAGATTATTTTACACTTATGAATGCTAATTTAGAGTTACTAAAAAATGAATTATATAAATAAGCGAGCTTGGTTTTTAGCTCGCTTTTGGTTTTTTCTTTTTTAAAAGGATGATTATTAATGAAAAAACGATGACAATAGATACAATTAAAATAGCTTCTTGTTTGATAAAGGCTGAAATACTAAAGTTTAAGTTTTCGTTTAATTTTATGGTTTGGGTATCTAATAGTTTACCTTTATAATATATTTTTAAAGTGCCTAAGGTCTCGCCTTTTTTAGCAAATGAGGTAATTTCTTCTTTCCCTTGATAGACATATTTGATATTGTTTTTATTATAGTCATTTTTTAAATATAAGGTGATATCTTTAGTTGGATATAGCTTTAAGGCGTCATTACTTGTATATTTGGTTTTGATGGTTTTAAATGGTTTATTTTTATTTACTATTTTTTGATTACTATAGTTATTTATAAAATAATCGTAGATTGTTTTTGCATCTTCAATATGATGCGGAGCTTTTTTATCATATAATGCGCCCGTGGTTACAAGCATATAATTGACACTACCTGCTTTAGCAATGGTTGCTAAACATAAACCAGCGTCGGTGGTGGTACCAGTTTTACCACCTAATATATAAGGAACATCTATGGCAAATTTTTTAGCATTGCTTTGGATGGTACTTTTAAATTTTATTTTCCCATCTGATGATGTGTATTCTTTTGTGGTGATGATTGTTTTAAAATCTTTATTTTTTAAGGCCTCTTTAAAAATTATAGATAGTTCTTTGGCAGTTGAGTAATTATTTTCGTCGTCTAGGCCAATAACCGTTGAAAAGTTTGTCTGTTTTAAATCTAGCTGTTTTACTTTTTCATTCATTTTTTTTATAAAATTGGTTTCGCTACCGGCAACGTTTCTGGCCAAAGCTTTGGCAGCATCGGCTCCAGATGGCAATATAAGTCCATACAATAAATCTTTATAGGTAACAACCTCGCCTTTAGTAAAACCGGCGGTAACTGCATTGGCTTCAATTAAACCTTCAAAATCATCACTAGTTAAGATTATTTGTTTATTTATATCTTCGATGTTTTCCAAAGTTATCAAGGCAGTCATGATTTTCGTTAAACTGGCAATTGAAACTTTTTCGTCAGCGTTTTTTTCATATAAAACTTCACCCGTATCTAGGTTATATAAGATGGCTGTTTTAGAGCTAATATTAAGTTCTACAGCATTTACTTTAACTATAAATATTAGAAATATTGAAATTATGGTTAAAATTTTTTTCATGATTTTCCTCCGGATTTTATTTTTTGATAGCAACGGCTCCATATGGTGTTAGATGGTTTGGTTTTGATTGATTTAAAGTATAGATTTTAGAGTGATTTTGATATTCTTTAGGCACTTGTATGTCTTGGTCAATGGCTACTCGACTGACAGTGATTAAGATTTGATTATTTTCATCTATTCGCTCAAAAGTGAAGTGTTTATCGGTTATTTCTTTGATATTTATGTCAGCATTTCTTAAGAATTTTTCGATTTTTCTGACATTTCCGGCTTTTTGAAAAATGGCGAGGAGCTTAGTATCATGATTTGCTTTGGGAAATGGTTTTCTATTAGATAAGTTCCCCATACCTTCAAGACCTATTTCATCACCATAGAAAATAGATAAAATACCTGGGAAAAAGGTTAAAGTAAATATATAAGGTGCGAGCATTTGTCTACCGTTATTATACTGCTGTTTAGATAAATGATAATTTTTACACCAAGTATAATCGCTATTATTTAAATTCCAACCCCACTCGCCATTTTCTTGAAATTCATTACAGGCGAATAAGTTAATGGCTCTGGTTATATCATGAGTTGATGTAAAATTCATTAAAGTTTTAATAGTATCTTCAGGATATTCATTTAAGATTTCTTTTAGGGTTTCTTTTAGTTTATCAACATCGGCATATTTAAAATATCTCAGTAAAGCATCAATGAAAAGATAATTCATGACGGTGTCCATTTCTTTGGCTGATGAGATATATTCCCTATTCATTCTCATAGGATTTTTCCAGACTTCACCGATTATAAATCCATCTTTTTTATTGCGCTTGACAGCAGTTCTGATATGTTTAATGAACTCATCATTTAGTTCATCGGCAACATCTAATCTAAGGCCATCAATGCCTAGATTAAACCATTTATCAATGATTCCACCTTCACCAGTAATATAATCAATCCATTCTTTAGCATACCCATCACATTCTGGAAGGTTTTTCATTCCCCACCAATAATCGTATTTTATTTGACCATTGTCTTCGTGTTTACGATAAAATGGACTATAAATGGAAGCTGATGATTGATAGGCACCTACATTACTATATGTTCCATATTCATTAAAGTATTTACTATCATTACCGGTATGATTAAAGACGGCGTCTAAAACAATTTTTATATCTAAGGCATGTGCTTTATCACATAGGCTTTTTAAATCTTCATTGGTTCCGGCATATGGATCAACGTTTTCATAATCGGCAGCATCGTACCTATGATTGGACTGACTTTGAACAATGGGACTTATATAAATAATATCGACACCTAGTGATTTTAAATATTCTAATTTATTTTCGATGCCTTTTAAATCGCCACCATAAAAATCATTATTCCAAATACCTTGACTGTCTGGTCCTATTTGCATTTCTTCATTCCATGATTTATGAATATTTCTTCTAGGCATATTTTCTAGTGGTTTTATACTACCACGATTAAAACGGTCTAAAAATATATGATACATAACTTTACCTTTGGCCCAATCAGGCACGTCAAAATTAACAGATAGTTTCCACTTTTCTTCATCACTTATTGTTTGTTTGTTTTCTTTGTTTTTGTGTTTTAAATATATGAAATTACCGCTGGCTAAACAAGAAAAATAATAATGATATATGGCTTTGGTTTCAATAAATGTTTCTGCCTTAAAATAAGCCATATTTTCATCTTTATCGAAATAATTCATAGATATTTCTCGTTTTTTAAATCCATCTTCTAAAATGAATTTAACATCTTCTATCCAACCTAGTTCCATGGGTATTTGAATAGTTATTTGGTATAAATTACCTTCTTCAGATTTTTTTAGTGGTCTAAAATCCACTTTAAATTTGTTTACTGCTTCCATAAAATACTCCCTATATTTTTATTATATTACATTTTTATAAAAATACCTATTAATAAAAGAAAAAAATAATCATGAATGCTATTATTTTTTTACGATGTGTACTTATTTTTTATATGATATAACTGTCATAGGTATTTTGGACTTTTAATATTTTTGCCTTATATTACTTTTAATTTATTATTAGTTTCATTTTTTTAGTAACCTGTTGATATGTTGATATGTAAAAATTCATAGACTTTTTATCATCTATGAATTTTTTATATTATACACATTTATTTTTCAGATTAAGAAAGTTGAAATGGATTATTTTGAGAGCCATCTCCGCTAGTGATTTTGACATCAGAGCTTAGATATAAGACCGGGTGAACCTCATATGGGCTACCCTTGGAATATTTCGCATTTACACGACCAGTACTGACCAATAAGGTCGCATAAAAACTATCACTGACATTAGGTGCTTGTAGCCATTCATATTCTCCACTATTATATAAATAATCACTGTTTTGACATCCATCACCATAATTCCAAAGTGTAGTTGATAAACAGCTACTTCCTGCCGCATATCCATAATCACTTGGGTACATTAAACCTATATACTGTCTCATATAGTTCATCTGGATTAGATGGTAATAAATCGGTTATAGTATCTGTTGCTGGGGGCTTTTCTGTACATATTTTATAAAGTTCATCTATAGCTCCTTGAACATTAGTTGAAGAAAGCCCACTTGCTGTATTTTCATATGTGACATCATTACTTGGAAAATAAGCCATAGCTATTACACTTACTGTCCCACATACTACTATTCCAGTTATAAATCCTATTAAATATCGTTTCCCAAATCTCTTTATTTTTTCTTTCATTTTTAAAATCCCCCACTATCTTTTATAATAATTTTATTTTTGCAGACCAGTTATACTAGTCTTTATAATCAAAATTCTCAAATTTATCAGACAAAATGCAAATTTAACACAAGAAAAACTAGCTCTAATGATTGGCAAATCTAAAAATTGGGTTAAAAATAACGAACAAGGTATTAATAGATACTTTTTTGAAGATTTAATAAAAATTGCTGATATATGTGGTGTTGATATTATAATCAAAGATAAACAAAAA
>CALVXV010000015.1 GCA_944371685.1 uncultured Bacilli bacterium
ATCAGTCATAAAGTTTAACACAACTTTTTGTTAAAAAAACTTAGATATCTTTTCTATCTAAGTCTTTTGCGGTAAATGTTTCGCCAGTAATCTGGGCAGTCGTGGTGACGTCTCGTCAGCCGCCACCGCTTCCGTGACCGGCTCCCGTGCGGTCTGCCCAGTCTTATATCTAAACTCCAACGTTCAAATTACTGGTGGAGATGGCAGTCAAAAAAATGCATTTCAACTTTCTTTATAAATAAAAGACTAAATTATGTATAATGATGTATATTTTAGTCTTTTTTTCTTTATGAAAAAGGTTTTATTTTGGATTTATGATATTATTTATAATAGGTGGTTGTAATGAAAATAGGATTTGATAATAAAAAATATTTGGAGCTTCAAAGTAAGAAGATTAGGGAGAAGATAGATAATTTTGATAAACTTTATTTGGAAATAGGTGGTAAATTATTTGACGATTATCATGCTTCCAGAGTACTTCCTGGTTTTGAGCCTGATTCTAAAATGAAAATGCTTTTAAAATTGAAGGATATAACGGAAATAATTATATGTATTAGCGCGAAGGATATTGAACGAAAAAGGATGCGAGCTGACTATGGAATTACATATGATATGGAAGTTTTAAGGTTAATTTTTGAATTTAAGAAATTAGGTTTATCTGTAAATAGTGTGGTTATTACTTTATATAATGGAGAAGAAAGTTCTAAAAGTTTTATTAAGAAATTAGAAGAAATAAATATTAAAGTTTATGTGCATAAGCCGACTGCAGGTTATCCAACAGATGTAGATAAAATTGTAAGTGATGATGGATATGGAGCTAATCCTTATATAGAGACTACTAAGAAATTGGTGGTTGTTAGTGCTCCTGGTCCTGCTAGTGGTAAGTTAGCTACTTGTTTATCACAACTTTATCATGAATATAAAAAAGGAGTGCATGCAGGGTATGCTAAGTATGAGACTTTTCCAGTTTGGAATTTACCTTTAAAGCATCCGGTTAATATGGCTTATGAGGCGGCTACCGCTGATATAAAAGATGTTAATATGATTGATTCTTTTCATTTGGAAAAGTATGGAGTTACGGCGGTTAATTATAACAGGGATTTAGAAGTTTTTCCCATTTTACAAGCAATATTGCGAAAGATTATAGGTAAAGATATTTATTTTTCACCAACTGATATGGGAGTTAATATGGTGGGATTTTGTATTGATGATGATAATTTAGTATGCCGAGCTAGTAGGCAGGAAATTATAAGAAGATATTATACGGCTTTATGTGATTATAAAAAAGGAATGGTTACAGATGGTGTTTGTGAGAAGATTAAGTTATTAATGAATGAACTTCATATTGATCCAGTTAAAGAAAGAAAAATTATTGGTATTTCCCGGGAAAAAATGGAGGAAGAAAAAGTACCAGTAGTAGCTTTGGAACTTAATGATGGTAGAGTTATTACTGGAAAAATGACTAAGTTGCTGAGTCCGGTTAGTGCTTTGATTTTGAATTTTCTTAAGGAAGTTTCAGATATTGATGATTCAGTTGATTTGCTTAGTGATGATGTTTTAGAGCCTATAATACAACTAAAACCGATTATTAATCATCCTTCGGCTGTTTTAAGTTTAGGTGATGTGTTGATTGCACTTAGTATTTGTTCAGTTGGAAATGAGGCTTTAAAATTGGCTTTAGAAAATTTAAGTAAGCTTTATGGTTTGGAGGCACATGCTTCTTTTATGGTTGATAGTGAAGAAGCCAATATTTTAAAGCGACTTAGAGTTAATTTAACATGTGATCCAGTGTTTTATTTATATAGGTGAACGATTATTTGTTTACCTTTTTGAATGGTGTGTGCTATAATACATGTGATGAAAAGGAGTGGTGGGGGTAACGTGCGTAAGAAAGATATAACTAGAGAGATTGCCCATGATGAGGAATTTTTGAAGATAGTTGCTCCTATTTTAGGTTCTAATGAATTTAAAAAAAGAAAGAATTGGAAACATCATGAAAATTGTTCTTTATATGAACACTGTTTAATAGTTTCTTATTTGTCATATAAAATTTGTAAGAGGAGAAAATGGAATTATAGAGATGCGGCTATTGGAGGACTTTTACATGATTTTTATTTGCGACCATGGCAAAATCGGGTTCATGAAAAGGTTCCTTTTTTTAAACAACATGGTTTTGTTCATGCTCATGAAGCGATGGAAAATGCTTATAAATTTTTCCCAGAACTTATGAATGATAGGATTGCAAATATAATTGAAAGACATATGTTTCCGCTTAATATTATTCCGCCTAAATATAAAGAGGGATGGGTAGTTACTTATGCTGATAAAAGATTATCAATGGATGTTGTTGTTAATATAAAGGCTTTACCAAAGTATTTAGGGTTGGCTAGATTTATATATAATGTTAAGAAGTTTTTTAGAAGAAGGTGATTTGATGGAGGATACTATAGCAGCTATTTCAACTGCCCAAGGAGTTGGGGCTATTTCAATTATTAGAGTTAGTGGGACTGAGGCAATAGAAATTGTTAGTAAGATTTTTTCTAATAAAAAGTTTTTTGATGCTCCAAGTCATACGATTCATTATGGTTATATAATGGATGGTGATTCAAAGGTTGATGAGGTTTTAGTTACTATTATGAGAGCGCCTAAGACTTTTACCAAGGAAGATATTGTGGAAATTAATGCTCATGGTGGAATTATGACAACTGATAAGATTTTAGAGTTGTTGCTTGTTAATGGATGTAGACTTGCTGAACCAGGGGAGTTTACTAAAAGAGCATTTTTAAATGGTAGAATTGATTTAACGGAAGCTGAAGGGGTTATGAATTTGATAAATTCAAAAACAGATATTTCCCGGAAAATAGCTTTGAATCAAGTTGGTGGTAAAGTTTCTTCAATGATTAGTAATTTAAGGGATGAACTGGCGGGAATTATTGCTAATATTGAAGTTAATATTGATTATCCAGAGTATGAAGATATAGAAGAAGTGACAATAGATAAAATTAATTCTAATTTAAATGAACTTGAGAGTAAAATTGATAAGATTTTAAAAGAGAGTAAGAATGGTGAGGTTTTAACTAATGGCATTAAAACAGCGATTGTTGGAAAGCCTAATGTTGGAAAAAGTAGTTTACTTAACAGATTAATTGGTGAAGATAAAGCGATTGTGACGGATATTCAAGGAACGACACGTGATAGTGTTGAAGCTACTTTACGTATAGATAATTTAATTTTGAATTTAATTGATACAGCGGGTATTAGGAAAACTGATGATGTTGTTGAAAGTATTGGGGTAGACAAGAGTTTAAAGTTAATAGACGAAGCTGATTTGATTTTATTTGTAGTTAATTATAATGAAAAATTAAGTCGTGATGATTTAGTAATTTTAGATAAATTAAGAGGTAAGAATTATATTACGATAGTTAATAAGACTGATTTAGAGAAAAAAATTGATGATGATAAACTTTCTAATGCTGTATATGTTAGTGCGTTAAATGATGATAACATAGATGAAATAGGTAATAAAATTAAAAAATTATTTGATTTAGAGAAGATAGAAACGGCTGATTTAACTTATTTAACTAGTGCGAGAAGTCAGGCAATTTTAAGAAAAGTTTTAGAGAGTGTCAAAGCGGTTAGAAAAGGTATAGAAAATAATTATCCTATTGATATGGTGGAAATTGATTTGAAGGATATATGGAATTTACTTGGTGAGATTATTGGTGAGAGTTATGATGAGGAGTTATTAGATCAATTATTTAGTAGATTTTGTGTTGGAAAATAAAATTTATATTTGATTTGTCTTAAAGTTAAATTTATGTTATTATGTGTATAGATGAATGAAACTTTATAAAATAAAAAGGAATGCTTAATACACCAATGTCAAGCACGACTAATATTTTGTTCGCACCTAAATCATTGATGAAATGAGTTAGGTGCTTTCGCTATTTAGACAGTATTAGAAATATTAAAATAAATATGAGGATAATTATAACAAAGAAAGAGTTTTCTTTTTTTGTCATAAGCATCAAGGTATTAGAGGAGCACCCAACTATTGAACATTTTTTGTATAAATTATAATAAATGGTTATACCAAATAGAATATAATTTATTATTTTTAAATGAAGTTTTAATTTATTTGACTATCTTTTTTTGTTGTTGTAAAATTAACTCTAGTATTTGGTGGTGATTTGTATGGAATATGAAGTAATTGTAGTAGGTGGTGGACATGCGGGATGTGAAGCAGCTTTAGCATGCGCCCGCAAAGGCCACAAGACTTTACTTGTTACAGGAAACATTAATAATATTGCAGATATGCCTTGTAATCCGTCAATTGGTGGAAGCGCGAAAGGTATTGTTGTTAGAGAGATTGATGCTTTAGGTGGTGAGATGGGAAATAATGCGGATAAGAGTTTACTGCAAATAAAGATGCTTAATACGGCTAAAGGACCAGCTGTGCGTAGTTTAAGAGCGCAAGCTGATAAAATAACTTATCCTAAAAATATGCTTAAAACTTTGAAAAGTACAGATAATTTAGATATTAAAGAAGCTTTAGTTAAGGATGTACTTACACCTAATAATAAAGTTGATGGTGTATTGCTTGAAGATGGTGAAGAAATTAAAGCTAAAGCAGTTATTTTAACGACTGGTACTTATATGAATGCGGATATTATGGTTGGTGATACTCGCCATAGAGAAGGACCTCATGGAGAGAAGCCGTCTAATTATTTAAGTGATAATTTGGCGAAAAAAGGTTTTATTATTAAAAGGTTAAAAACTGGTACACCACCTAGAATTGCTAGAGATAGTATTGATTTTTCTAAGGCTAAAAGAGAAGATGGTGATAGTGTTTATCATACTTTTAGTTTTGATAATGAACCGATGTATGATATAGATAAACAAGTACCTTGTTATTTAATTTATACTGATGATGAGACACATAAGATAATTAGAGATAATTTGAACAAATCTAGTATGTATGGAGGTTTATCTGATATTAAAGGTGTTGGTCCAAGATATTGTCCTTCGATTGAAGATAAGATAGTTAGATTTAGTGATAAGGAAAGACATCAGTTATTTTTAGAGCCTGAGAGTTTATATTATGATGATATTTATTTGCAAGGTTTTTCAACTAGTATGCCATATGATGTTCAAGAAAAGATGGTTCATAGTTTACCGGGGCTTGAGCAAGCGAAAATTTTAAAGTATGCTTATGCGATAGAATATGATGCAATTTATCCAACGCAACTTAAATTTAATTTGGAAACTAAGTTAATTGAAAATTTATTTACAGCTGGTCAGATTAATGGAACTAGTGGTTATGAAGAAGCGGCTTGTCAGGGACTTATGGCAGGTATTAATGCATGTTTGAAATTGGAGGGTAAGGAACCGTTTATTTTAAGAAGGGATGAAGCTTATATAGGAGTATTAATTGATGATTTAATTACTAAAGGTATAAGAGATCCTTATAGATTGCTTACTTCACGTGCTGAATATAGGTTACTTCTTAGAACTGATAATGCGGATTTAAGACTTAGAGAGTATGGTCATAAGTTTGGACTTGTTTCAGATGAAAAATATAAAAGATTTTTAAATAAAAAAGAAAGTATAAAAAAAGCTACTTTGGAATTTAAAGAGAAGCGATTAACTCCAAAAAATAATGATTATTTAATTAGTTTAGGAACTAAGGAGTTAAAAGATGGGGTTTCTTTATATGATTTACTTAGAAGGCCAGAGATAAAAGTAGAATATTTGACTAGATTTTTGGATAATAAATATGACCATGAAGTGTTGGAACAGGTGTCTATATTGGCTAAATATGAGGGATATATTAATAAATCTTTAAAAGAAGCTGAAAAGTTAAAACATTTAGAAAATAAGAAGATACCTGATGATATTGATTATGATGCGATGCACAATTTAGCTAGTGAAGCTAAACAAAAATTAAAGGCGGTTAAACCACTTACGATTGGACAGGCAATGCGAATTAGTGGTGTTAATCCGGCTGATATTTCAATACTTACTATGTATATGAAGCGAGGTTAATATGAATATAAATGAGTTTAAGGAAGAAGTAGAGAAGTTAGGTATTTTAGTTACTGATGAGAATATTAGTAAGTTAGAAAAGTATGCGGATTTATTAAAAGAATGGAATGAAAAAATTAATTTAACAGCAATAACTGAAAAGAATCAAGTTTTTTTAAAACATTTTTATGATAGTTTAACTTTAATTAAGGCAATTGATTTAAGTCAAGTTCATAGTTTATGTGATTTAGGAACAGGGGCAGGTTTTCCTGGGGTTGTGCTAAAAATATTTTTTCCTAATTTAAAATTAACTTTAGTTGATGCCTTAAATAAAAGAATTAATTTTTTGGATATTTTGATTAAAGAGTTGGATTTAAAAGATGTTACTTTAGTGCATTCACGTGCTGAAGAATATGGGCGAGATAATAGAGAGGTATTCGATGTAGTTACGGCTAGGGCGCTTTCTTCTTTTCCAATTTTACTTGAATATGGAATTCCTTTACTTAAGGTTAATGGACATTTGATAGCAATGAGAGGTTTTAATGATAGTAATGATGGGATAAATGCTTTGAAGGTACTTGGATGTAAAATTAATAATGTGACATCATTTTATTTACCGTATGAAAATAGTACGAGAACGTTGGTTGATGTTGTTAAATTAGGTAAAACTTCTTTAAAATATCCTAGAAGATATTCAGAGATAAAAAAGAAGGCATTATGATTTTGTAAAACAATATTGAATATTAGTTTAATATTGTTTTTTTATGTTATTTTGGTTGAATTATTTCCCGAAAAATAGTATGATAAAATAAAAGAATAGAAGGGAGGGGTAGATTGTGTTCAATAATGGTCAATTAACAGTACTTAATATAAAAGATATTTTGCCTAATAGATTTCAGCCACGTATTAAGTTTGATGAAGAAAAGTTAGAAGAATTAGCTGATTCTATTAGTAAATATGGTGTTATTCAACCGATTGTTGTTAGACCAGTAGGTAATAAATTTGAAATTATTGCTGGTGAGCGACGTTTTAAAGCTAGTAAACTAGCGAACAGGTCTACCATTCCTGCTATATTAGTAAATTTATCTGATAAAGATAGTGAAGAAATTGCACTTTTAGAGAATGTACAAAGACAACAGTTAAGTCCGATAGAGGAAGCTGTTTCATATAAACGTATTTTGGATATGGGTTATATTACGCAAGAGGAACTTGCGCGCAAAATTGGTAAGTCACAATCGACAATCGCTAATAAGATTAGATTACTTAATTTGGATGATGAGGTTCAAAGTTATTTACTTAATAACAAAATTTCTGAAAGACATGCGCGGAGTTTACTTAGAATTTCTGATAAAGAAAAACAAGTGGCAATGCTTCACCGAATTGTTGATGAAAGACTTACAGTTAAACAGACTGATAAAGAAATTGCAAAATTAAAAGAAAGCGAAAAGAAGGTTCAACCAATTGATTTGGATATTCCTGTTAAAGATGAATCTATTGTGTCTGCTCCAGTAGAAGCTACAAATCAGAATATTCATGAGGAAATTGAAAGTTTATTTGATGATGAAGAAGAAAGGGGAAACGATATGGATATAGATAGGATTATGCGTGAAGCAAAAGATATAAATGGTAATGTATCATCTCAACCTAAAGATATATCAAATTTAATGACACCTAGTGGTGGGGTTAATCAACCAGTTCAACCAATGCCAGAAGTTGCGCCTTTGGAGGAATCTAATTTAGAGGCAAATAAATTTATTAATGTGGCTCCACAGCCAGAAGTTAAAGAACAACCTGTTCAGCCAGTAAATAATGGAGTTACTTTTGATAGTGTATTTAATCAACATATTACACCAGTAACACCAACAGTAGAACCAGCAAATGCTAGTTCGGTACCTAGTAATAATTTTGATGGTGGAGTTACTTTAGATGCGACATCAACACCAAGTTTTTCTAATGAATCTACAGTAAATTCAGGTATAAATGATACACCAAAAGTAAATTCAGATTTTGCAATGCCAACTATAGAACCAGTTTCACAATCTGTGGCTGAGATTGATGTACCAAGTGATACGGTAAACGTTAGTTCTAATGCGGTTTCATCTATTCCTGAGGTTGAGGTTAATGTGAATAGTAGTGATGTACCAAATATTTATGCTAGTCCTTTAGATAATGAAGTTTCTTTAGAAACTAAAAAAGTTATTTCGACAGCTGTAGCTAGTGCACTTAAGAAGTATAATGAAAATAAGGCGAGAGGTAATTTGGCAAGTACGATTCCAGAACCTACTGTTGCAAAGCCGTCTGTACAACCAGTTTCTAATACTTCAAATATTCCAGATATGGATATAATTGCCGATGATGCATTTAATGAAAATATGAATGCTAATATGAATGTTCAACCAACAATGGCTAGTGCAATTAGTCAAGATGTGAAACCAGTCAATAATCAATCTCGTTTTGCTGATATTGTAAAAATGCTTAGGGATTGTGCTGATAAAATTGAACAAAGTGGATATTATGTTAATGTTGATGAACTTGATATAGGTAATCAATATAAGGTAACATTTACGATTAATAAGGATTAAGTTTATGGGAAATTTTCAAGATTTGGTTGATTATTGTTTGGACTGTGTGGCTAAACCATGTAAGAAAGGATGTCCTTTAGAAAATAATATTCCAGATTTTATTAAGGCAGCTAAGAATCAAGAGTTTTTAGATGCTTTTAATATACTTAGTGAAACAACTGTCTTACCTTCTATATGTGGTAGAGTTTGTCCAAAAAATTTGCACTGTCAAGGTAATTGTGTTAGAAGATTAAAAGGTAATGCGGTTCAAATAGGTACAATTGAAGCATATATTGGTGATAAATTGTTGAAAAGTGATTATCCTATTTTTTCCGAAATAGCAAAGGCTAATGGTAAAAAAGTGGCTATAGTTGGTGCTGGTCCAGCTGGTCTTACATGTGCGGCATTTTTAAAAAAATATGGATATGATGTTACTATTTTTGAGAAGTATGATTATTTGGGGGGAATTATTAGTCATGGTATTCCAGATTTTAGGTTGGATAGAGGTATTGCTTTAGAGAATTTTAATAAGATTATTGATTTAGGTATAGATGTTCAGTTTAATAAAGAGCTTGGTAGGAATATTACTCTTAAGCAGTTAAAGAAAAAGTATGATGCTGTATTTTTAAGCTTTGGGGCTAATAAGTCTAAAATTCCTAATATTAAAGGTAAAAAATTACCTAATGTTTACGGGGCTAATGAATTTTTAGAAAGCCAAAAAGTATTAGAGTTAAGTGGTAAGAATGTTATTGTTATTGGTGCTGGTGATGTAGCTATGGATATGGCAAGAACCGCTAAAAAATGGGGTGCTAATGTTTTAGTGGTATATTATCGTGAAGAAAAAAATATGAAGGCTGATAAGGAGCAATTGGCTTTAGCAAAACAAGAAGGTATTGAGTTTCTTTTCAATACTAATTTGAAACAGATTATTAAAAACAAAGATTATTATAAAGCTTATTTAGCGAGTAATAATGGTTTTAAATTTGTTTATCCTTGTGATTATGTATTTTTTGCAATTGGTTCAAAACCTGATGATAAAATTACTAAGAAATTAGGGTTAAAGTTAGATATCAAAGGTTATATAAAAACTGATAAAAAGCAGATGACTTCGATGCCTGGAGTTTTTGCGGGTGGAGATTTAATCGGACAAGAGAGAACAGTTGCTAGTGCTTCAAGGTTAGGACGTGATGCGGCTAGTTATATTGATTCTTATTTAAGTTAGTTTTTTAGTTATTATTTTTTAATAAATGATGCTTGGCTTGTGAATTTTAATTAGACATTTTAAGTGTCTAGTTTTTTTCTTTAATGATGTATATTATTATGAACATGGTATAATTATGATAAAGGTAGATGATTAGATGATAGAAATTAAGAAAGTTTCTAAAGCATATAAAAATAATGTTGTTTTGAAGGATATTTCTTTTAAGATTGATACTGGTAAGTTTACGGTTTTAATTGGTGAGTCTGGTTGTGGTAAAACGACTTTATTAAAGATGATTAATAAACTTATTATGCCTACTAAAGGAGATATTTTTATTGATGGGAAAAATATTAAAGATTTGGATGAAATTAAATTACGTAGGAGTATGGGGTATGTTATTCAACAAACAGGTTTATTTCCGCATTTGTCAGTTCGTGAAAATATAACTATTATTCCTAAGGTTTTAAAGATACCTTTAGAAAAGATTGAAGAAGATACTTTGAAGATGATGGATATGATAGGTTTAGATGAATCATTATTGGATAGATTTCCTAATGAGCTTTCTGGTGGTCAGCAACAGCGTATTGGTATAGCTCGGGCATTTATTACAAATCCAGATATTGTTTTAATGGATGAACCTTTTAGTGCTTTAGATCCTATGAGTAGAGTGTCGTTACAAGATGAGCTTTTAAAATTACAAGATAAGTTACATAAAACAATTGTTTTTGTGACGCATGATATGGATGAGGCAATAAAATTAGCTGATAAGATTGCTATATTTGATAATGGTGAGCTTGTGCAATATGATATTCCGGAGAATATTTTGAAACATCCAGCTAATGATTTTGTTAAAAATTTTGTTGGTAAAAAAAGGATATGGACTAGTCCAAAATATATTAAAGTTGAAGATATTATGATTGATAAACCTGTAACTTGTTTTCCAAATTATACGGTATTTTATTGTTTAAATAAAATGAAGATGATGAAGGTTGACAGTTTAATGGTTATTGATGAAAATAAAAAGTTTTTAGGTGTTTTGTATGCTGAGAGTGTTACTGATAAAGAAAGTGTTAATAAAAAAGCGGCTGAATATATGCTTCGAGATGTACCTATAGTAAAAAAAGGTGATTCAATTATGACATTAGCTAAGTTAGTTACAGAAAGTAGGCTTTCAAATATTCCAGTTTTAGATGGTGATAATCATTTGTGTGGTCTTATTACTAGAAGTAGTTTAATTATGGCTTTAAGTCAACAGTTTTTAGATGAGGAGGAATAATATGGAGTTTATAGATTATGTGATTGAAAATCATGAACAGATTATTTCTTTGTTTTTAGAACATATTGAACTTACTTTTATTGCGGTTGGTTTTTCTATTTTAATTGGGGTGCCTATTGGAATAATTATTAGTTATATTAAAAAGTTAGATAAACCGATTTTGGGACTTTCGAGTGTGATTCAAGCAGTGCCTTCGATGGCTTTATTGGGTTTTTTAATTCCATTTGTGGGTATTGGAACGATTCCAGCTATTATTGTGGTTATTTTGTATTCACTTTTACCGATTATTAAAAATACTTATACTGGTATTAATGGTATAAGTGAGACAATGATTGAATCGGCAAGAGGTATTGGACTTACAAAAAGTCAAATTTTGTTTAAAATTCAAATACCTCAAACTTTACCTGTAATTATGGCGGGAATTAGAATTTCAGCAGTTTCAGCAGTTGGTTTAATGACAATGTCAGCTTTTATTGGTGGAGGCGGTCTTGGTTATTTAATTTTTTCTGGTATTAGAACACTTAATAATTATCAAATTTTGGCGGGTGCTATACCAGCTTGTATATTAGCTTTGATTGTCGATTATTTCTTTGGTTTAATTGAAAAATTAGTAACACCTATTAGTTTACAGATGAAAGATTTGTCGAAGGAGGAAGTGCTTCATAGTAGAAAAAAACAGAAGGTAATGTTATTTATTATATTGCTATTGATTGGACTTGTATTTTTAAGTTCAATTAAGGTTAGTAATAAAGATTTGAAAATGATAACGGTTAGTGGTAAGGATTTTACTGAGCAGAATGTTTTATGTGAGATGGTTTCTGATTATATAGAGGCTAATAGTGATATTTCAGTTAATAGACAGTGTAATTTAGGGGGCGCACAGGTTGTGTTTTCAGCTATTCAAAGAGGAGACATTGATTTATATGTCGATTATTTAGGCACTGATTATACGGATATTTTGAAGTATTCGCCAATTAGTGATGTTGATAAGGTGTATGCTACTGTTAAGTCGGAGTTTAATAGTAAATATGATTTAGCTGTTTTAGATAGAATGAATTTTAATAATACTTATGCTTTGGCAGTACGTTCTGATACGGCTTTAAAGTATAATTTAAAGACTATTTCTGATTTGATACCTTATGCTTCTTCATTAAAGATATCACCAACTTTGGAGTTTGTTAATCGTGAGGATGGTTTATCTGGACTTAGTAAGGTTTATGGTTTAATTTTTGCTGATGTGATTGCGATTGATGGAAGTCCGAGATATACGGCTTTAATGAATGATAATAGTCAGGTGATTGATGCTTTTACAACGGATGGATTACTTAAGAAATTTGGCCTTGTGGTTTTAGAGGATGATAAGAGTTTCTTTCCACCTTATTATGCGGTACCAGTGATTAGAAATGAAGTAATAGAAAAATATCCTGAACTTGAGAGGTTACTTAATAATTTAGGTAATTATTTAACTAATGATAGTGTTCAAGAACTTAATTATGAGGTTGATGAACTTGGTAAAGCTCCTTCAGTAGTGGCACATGATTTTTTAGAGAATAATAATTTGATATAGGAGGATTATATGGTATCAGTAAATATTCAAAGTAGTATACTTATTAGTGGTAATGTGAAGTTGTATTTTGATCCGATAAAAATGGATAGAAAATATGATGCTGATTATATATTCATTACGCATTCACATTATGATCATTTTTCCAAAGATGATATTTTAAATATAAAAAATGATAAAACAGTAATTGTTTGTCCTTATGATATATATGATGATTGTTTAGATATGGGGTTTAAAGAGTCTAATGTTTTTAAGGTAAAGCCTAATGAAGAATATAATTTTGGTGTAATAAAGTTTAAAACCGTTCCAGCTTATAATATTAGTAAGCCTTTTCATCCTAAAGAAAATAATTGGGTAGGTTATGTATTAGAGTTTGAAGGTAAAAGCTATTATGTGGCGGGAGATACTGATGGATTAGAAGAAAATGCTGATATAAAAGTTGATATGGCATTTGTTCCAATTGGTGGAGTTTATACAATGGATGCTGTAGAAGCAAGTGATTTTGTGAATAAGATTAAACCTAAGGAAGTGGTACCAATTCATTATGGAATGGTAGTTGGTGGCGAAAGTGATTTGAATAGGTTTATCGAAAATGTGGATAGTAGTATAAAAGTAGATGTTCTTTTGTAATTTTTTATTGATATATCATAAAATTATGGTATATTAGATATAGATTGGAGGAATTTTATGAAATGTCCAGTATGTAAAGATGTAACTTTACTTATGAGCGAGAAAAAAGGTATTGAAATTGATTATTGCCCTGAGTGCCGAGGAATTTGGCTTGATAGGGGTGAACTTGAGAAATTAATTGAAAAGGAAAATGAAGTTATACGTCATGATTATAATGAACGTGATTATGAAGATACAAAAACTACTAAAAAGCATACAAAGAGAAAAAAAGAATCGCTTTTTGGAGAAATTTTTGATATGTTTGGAGATTAGAAATATTTAAAAAATATTTCTTTTTTGATTTACTAGGAATTTGCTTTGTAAAAAAGTATTTACAAGAACAAATGTTTGTGATATACTGAGTGTATCAAAGATTGAAGGTGATGGCATGAATATATTAAAAGGCTATGTATTTAGAATGTATCCAACTAAAAAACAAGAACAGCTAATTAATAAAACAATTGGGTGCTGTAGATTTATATATAATTATTTTTTAGATGATAAAATAAAAGAATATAAGGTAACTGGAAAAAGTAAAAGCGCATACGATCAAATTAAATTAATACCATCACTTTCTAAAGAATATCCATTTTTAAAAGAAGTAGATAGCTGCGCTTTAAGAAATAGTCTATTTAATTTAGAAGATGCTTATAAAA
>CALVXV010000016.1 GCA_944371685.1 uncultured Bacilli bacterium
CTTTATAAATATAGTTCTAGTTGTAAAAACAGTGATTGGTTATATAGTGGAGTAGCTGAATGGTTACAGGCTCCTAATGCCAGATATAGTTCCGGTGCGGCCGCTTTGTACAGGACTGGCTATGTCCATGGTAACTACAACGTGACCGACTCCTACGCCGTCCGCCCAGTCTTATATCTAAACACAAATGTACAAATTACAGGTGGAGATGGCAGTCAAGGAAATGCATTTCAGCTTTCCTTATAATAATTTAATCTAGTGTGTAATTAAAAAACATATTAGATTTTTTTAATTAAAGTTCTAATATATGTTAAAAAAATAACATAATTAGATTATACGTGATAGAATGGAAAAATTAACAATGAATGATTGTTCAAAAAGAAGATTGGATGATATATTTGAATTTTTAAAGCTAAAGGTATTAAAAATGTATTATTTTTCTTAGTAGATAATAACAAAAATATGAAAAGAGCTATCAGAGTATCATTTTCTAAAATTATATTTGTAAATTTTTTAATCAATATTATACCTAAATTTTATAAATTTTCTTATATAAAAACTGTTCAGTGATAAGTATATGATTAAATAAAAATGGAAGTATGTATGAACGACCGCGAAGCGGCCTTTTTATGTGTAATATTGTAAACAATTTTATTAAAGCTATTGATAAATATTCTTTACTCGATTATACTTTAAGTGGTGATGAATATGGTAAAAAAGATAGTTGATAAAAGAAATTATATTATTTTATTTGTAATAATTATTTTGATTATTTTGATTTTATGGTCTTTATTTTTTGGAAAAAATAAACCATATATTGAGTCATTTAATTATTATGGTGAGACAATTACTTTTATGGTTTATGATAAAGTTGATTATAAAAAGTTGAGCAATGAAATAAATAATATATATAAAAAGTATGATGATATGGATTTTAATGGTGAACTTTCGGAAGATGAGAAGGCTTTAATAGAGTATGGGAAAATACTTTATTATAAAACTGATGGTTATATTGATATTACTGATGGAAAGTTGATTGATAGTTTAAAAAAAGGTAAAACATATGATTTTAAAAGTGATATAGAAAAGTTAGATAGTGATAATCTTATTGATGATATTTCTTTAAATTTTGATAGTATTATTGGTAGTTATGCGACAAACGAAGTTTTATATTATTTTAAACAAAATGATATAAAAAAATATATTGTGAGTGAAAATGGTGATATTGTAGCTGGGGATTATTATGACGATGGTAAATATGTGATTAGTATTAATAAACCTAATAGTGATGAGGTAATGGATATTGTTTATTTAGAAAATAAGGCGATGGCAACTAGAAGTAAGAGTGATGATTTTGAAAGTTATATGGTAAATCCTAAAAGTAGTAAGAAGGAAAATAAATATGATAGTGTTATTGTGATTGCGAATGATGGTTTGACGGCTAATATGCTTGTAAACAGTTTATATATAATGGATAAAGATGAAGGAAAAAAGCTTGTTTTAGATTATAATGGTGAAGCGATGTGGATAAATGATGATGATATAGATATGACAGATGGTTTTGCTTCATATTTGAAAAAATAATTGCAGAAAATTGTTAGATAAGATATAATTATGGTGGGAAAGGAGTCTTGGCTATGTTTTGTCCGAAGTGTGGTAAGAAAAATGTTGAAGGTGCTAGATTTTGTGAATTTTGCGGTGCAGAGATAAAAAATGAAGAAAAGGTTGTTTTGCCTAAAAATCCTAGAAAAAAGATGAATAAAAAGCATATGATTATTATAGCTGTAGCTATTGTTTTAGTTTTATTTGTGTTAGTTTTTGGTATAGTGTTAAGTAATAATTTTAAACCGTCAAAGGTAGCTAGTGAATATTTTTTAGCCCTTGTTGATGATAGTGATAAGGTATATGATTTTATAAATATTCCTAAAAATGAATTTACGACTAAGGAAGTGTTTGAAAAAGTTAATAAAGAAGATGATTCTGATTTAGATGTGTTAAATTGGGAGGTTGTTTCTGAAGAAATTTCGTCTGACGGTTTGTCTGCACAGGTTGTGATTAGTTATACACTTGAAGGTAGACAGACACCTTTATTGACGACTATATATTTAGTTAAAGATAGTAAAAATAAGTTTTTGATTTTTGATAATTGGAAAATTAGTGAAGGTAGTTCACTTGTTAAAGAAAATTATGAAATAAAAACATATAAAGGTTCAACTTTAAAATTAGAGGGAATTGATGTTGATAAAAAGTATTTAAAGAAGTCTGATGATAATTATGATATATATGTGATTCCGGCTTTATTTAAGGGTGAATATAATATGGAAGTTACTTTGACAAATGGGCTTAAGGCTAGTAGTAAAATAGAAGTTGATAATAGCAATTTCAGTTTTGAAAATTTTAAATTAAATGATAATGATTCAGATGATTTGGAATCAGTAATTATAAGTAATTTAAATAAGTTATATGAGTATGCGCTTGATAATAAAAGTTTTGATGATATAAAAGCGGATTATGAATATGATGGAGCTGATTTAGATGATTTAGAAGATTCTTATAATCAATTTTTACGTTTTATCAAAGCTAGTGGACTTACAAAGTATGAAGTGAGTGATGTTAGCATTGAAAAAATGACGGTTACAGAAAAAGGATATATATATGTAACAGTTGTGGTTGATTATGATTATGCGGCTAAAGCTTATTTATCAGATGAAGATATTGAAAAATCCGATGAAGATACGTGTTATTTAACATTTGATTATAAAGATGGATTTAAATTAGTAGATATGTCTAGTTTAGTCACTACTTTTTCAAGGTTTTAAGGAGGCGATATAATGGCAAAGTTTTGTATACATTGTGGAAGAAAATTAGAAGATGGGGAAGTTTGTGCTTGTCAGATTGAAAAACAAACTAATACGTTTAATATTGGGGCAGAGATGCTTGATGTAATAAAAGGAATGTTTGTTAAACCGGCTGATACAATAAAAAAATATACTGATGAAAAAAACTTTAATTTAGCTTTAATTTTTGTTTTAATTTTATCTTTAGTTTCAGGAATATTTATGATGTCATTTGTAAGTAATGTGTCATTTAGTTTGTTTGGGGCTAGTGCTTATTTGATTTCATATCATATTCCATATTTACAAATATTTTTTGCAAGTTTGTTTGGAATTATTATATATAGTTTTGTTTATGTGGGATTTTTATATCTTGTTAATTCTATTATTTTTAAAGGTGGTAGCAGCTTTAAAAAAACATTTGTAATGTATGGAATTAATTCTGTTATTTTGACGAGTGCTCTTTTTATATCAATGATTTTAATGTTTGTAAATAGTACTTTAGGATTAATTATTTTAGTACTTGGTAGTGTTTTGAATATGTTATATATATTTAAGGGTATTGAATATTTAGGAGTTAAAGATAAAAATAAATATGGATATATTTATATACTTGCGATGGTGTTTTGTTTAATTTTATTTATAATAGTATCATTATTTGTAAATGCAATTTCTGGTAGTCATTATAATAATTCTAATAATTTGACAAACGGACAGTATAGATGGGTTCAAGATAGCGGTAATTTTAATACCTATGATACTTCAAATGAGTATAGATATCATCATTAAATAAAAATATTAAGTTGGTACTATTAATTTTGTATAATTATTTTATTGTTTTAGAATGTAACGATATATTTTTAAGAGGTATTTAGTTTAGGAAAACATAAGTCAAAAAGATTGATTTATGTTTTTTTGATTTAAGATTATTAGTTGGCAAAGCACAAATAAGGTACTTGCATTACCCTTATAAAAATTTTATAATTATTATATAACAATATAAGACAATATTTGAAAGTATTAAAAATTATAATAGTTATAGACTGTAGTGTATTATTTTGGATGGTATATGGTTAGAATTGGAGATAAGTTAAAAAAATTAAAAGAATTTTCAAAGAAATATTTAATAGGGTTTATGTTAGGATTAATTTCTGGAAGTATAGTAATGGTATATGCCCAAACCTATTTTCTGTCTAATCAAACAACTTATGATAATTCTGTAAGTGGACTTAAAAGTACAGATGTTCAAGGAGCTATAGATGAGCTTTATAATGTATGTTTTCCACCAATTCCTGCAGGAGATCAAATTTTGGAACAAGTAGATGTAGTAACCTCAGGAGACGGACTGTATAAAGATGCATACGAAGATGGCAGATATTTTTATAAAGGAAAGAATGTAAAAAATTATGTAACATTCAATAATGAAGAAGCCGGTTGGCGTATAATATCAGTAGAAAAAGATGGAACCATAAAAATAATGAGAAATACTAGTATAGGGAATCAAGCTTGGGATTCTAGTAGTTCAAATAATTGGGCAAGACCAGCGAGCCTAAATACATATTTAAATAGTACATATTATAGCGGATTAAATTCTACAGCACAAAGTCAAATAGTATCCAAAGACTTTAGTATAGGATCAGTATATTATGACGATATAGATTTGTTAGAAAGTTTAGAAGGTGAAACTAGTAAGCAGTGGAGTGGTAAAGTAGCTTTAGCCACAGCCAGTGAATATATAAGAACTAATAGTGACGAAAAAAAATGTGATAGTATGTATCATTTTATGCATTCAACAACATGTAAAGATACAACATGGATGCATAATAGTACAGTTTGGTGGACTTTGACACCTAATTCTGATGCTTCTTACTCAGTGTTCTCTGTGTATTCTGATAGCAATTTTAGCAACTACAATGCTAACGATTCTTACGGTGTCAGACCGGTCGTATATCTCTCCGCAGAAGTTCAAATCACAGGTGGAGATGGAAGTCAGTCAAATCCATATATTTTGGGATAAAAAAATAATAAACTTTGTTAGGAGTTAGTGGATTGGGCAAATGCCCTTTTTATATTTTTACTGTGAGGTTTTTAACGATAATAATTGTTTTAAAAAATATGCTGAAAAATGTTTGAAAAAGGATATTGTTTGTGGTAAACTGTATATAGTATGTAAGTTTGGTAATAATAAAAAGGCAAAACAATTTTGTTTTTTATTTCGCTTACGGCAGTAAAATGTTAAGTATTTGGAGTGGATTGTATGAATATATTGTTTGAAATTGCAGATAGTGATTTATTAATTATTGGTGTAATTTTAGCGGCAATTTTTGTTGTGATTGCATTAGTTTTTAGGGCAATTGTAAATAAAAATAGAGTTATGCCTATAAGTGAGGATGAAAGATTTGATAATGAGGATAATTTTGAGGAAAAAAAGCCTCTTACCGATGAGCAAAAAAAAGCTAAGGAAGAATTAGAGAGAGTTTATGCACAAATGAGTATGGACCTTGAAAAGCAAGAGGATAATGAGATTCAAGAAGAACGACTAGAAGAAAAAGATAATATAGATGAATTTGAAAGAGAACAAGAAGAAAATGCGATTATTAGTTATCAAGAATTAATGGCAGCGGCGGAAAAGTTAAAAAAACAAGCTGATAAGTATGAAGCTTATACTGAGGATAATGCGGATATGAGAGTACATGAAGCAATGAATACTTATAAAGAACATACAGAAAAAAATATTAAACCTGAAGTACAGAAAGAACATCATGGATTTAAAAATTCGGAAATTATTTCTCCAATATATGGAATTCAAAAAGAAAAGAAAAAAAGTTCACTAAACCGTCAAAGTAATGGTATAATAAGTAAAGCTTATGAAGAAGCAATTACTGAAAGTGAACAAAATATGGATTTTTTGAATTCACTTAAGGAATTTAGAAAAAATTTGTAAGCCATTGAGGCTTATTTTTTTAGAGGTGAAAAATGAAGTACAAAATTTTTACTTTAGGCTGTAAGGTTAATGAATATGAAAGTGAAGTTATGGAAAATTTATTAGAAAATCATGGTTATGTAAAGTCAGATAATCCTGATGTTTGTGTGGTTAATACTTGTACAGTAACTAATACTGCTGATAGTAAATCAAGAAAGATGATAAGAAGTTTAAGAAGAAAGTATCCTAAGGCTATTTTAGTAGTAGCTGGTTGTATGATTCAAAATAAGCAGGATAAAGATATTGATGCAGATATTATTATTGGTAATCAAAATAAAACGAAAATTGTAGAGTTTTTAAAAGATTTTAAAGATAAAATATATGATGTGCATGATATGAATGATGCTCCTTTTGAAGATATGATGCTTAATAATTTTGATTTGACTAGGGCTTATATTAAGATTGAAGATGGTTGTGATAATTATTGTTCTTATTGTATTATTCCTTATGTTAGAGGACATGTGAGAAGTAAAAAACATGAGAAAGTTATTGAGGAGGCTAAAAATTTAATTAAAAATGGTCATAAAGAAATTGTTTTGACTGGTATTCACACAGGTCATTATCATGATGGTAGTTATAGTTTTGCCGATTTACTTAAGGATTTAGTAAAGTTAGATGGTTTAAAAAGACTTAGAATTTCATCTATTGAGATCACAGAGATAAATGATGAGGTTTTAAATGTGATACAAAATAGTGAGGTACTTGTTAATCATATGCATATACCGCTTCAGTCAGGCTCTGATGAGATTTTAAAAATGATGAATAGAAAATATAATAAAGAGTATTTTATTAATAAGATTAAAAAAATTAAAGAGATTAAACCTGACATGAATGTGACGACTGATGTGATTGTAGGTTTTCCAGGTGAGAGTGATGAACAATTTGAAGAATGTATTGAGACAATAAAAAAAGCCGGGTTTACCAAAATACATGTTTTTCCATATTCTGATAGAGAGGGAACTAAAGCTAGTTATATGTCTAATAAAATTCCTGGTAACGTAAAAAAAGAGCGAGTTAAAAAATTACTTGGAATATCTAGAGAGTTGGAAGAAGAATATATGCAAAAACACATTGGACAAGAGGTTAGTTTTATTCCAGAAGTTTATGATGATGGATATTTAGTTGGTCATACGTCAAATTATTTAATGATTAAAGCTAAAGGTGATAGAAGTTTTTTGGGTAATGAGGTTATAGTCAAGATTAGTAAAGTTGAATATCCTTATTTACTTAGCGAGATAAAAATTTTTGAATTAAATAGATAATTTTGTTATAATAAATATAGAGGTGATATTATGAATGAGTATCCTAATAGTATAAGTAATAATATGGTTAATACGAATGTGAAACCAGAAGATTATAATCTTAGAATTTCAACATTACCAGAACCAAGAAAAGTTTATGATTATCGAAAAGATATGTCTAAAAAAATTAAAACAGCTATAATTGCTGCAACAATTGCAACGGCAACTTTGGGTGCTGTAGCTTATCAAGGTTATGTACAGGCGCAAAATGCAAATCAAGATTTTCAAGTTGTATACAGTGAAGATATTAAGCAGTATCCTGGATTTAAGTTTGAAATTGCTCGTAATGGGGCAGGATATTTTGTCGATGAACAAGGACAACATTTTGCACAATTAGATAATATGGATGCGCAACAAAGAGCTAACCAATATGTTGAAAGTGGTTATATTAATTTACCAAGTAAAACTAAATAGGCCAAAGTGGTCTTTTTTCTTTTGAAACATATTGAACGTTTGTTCTTGCTGTGATACAATCTATTGTAGTAGTTTATTTGAAAGGAAGATATATATGGAAAGTTATATCAAGGGAAATTATAGACGAAGTATTTTTAAATCTGATAAAGGTTATGTTATCGGTCTTTTTAAGGTTAGAGAAACAAATGATGAAGCTTTGGAGGAATATGTTAATCAAACAATTACGTTTACGGGATATTTTTACGAGTTAAATGAAGATGATACCTATATTTTATATGGAGAGGCAGTTAATCATCCAAGATATGGTTTTCAGTTTCAATCTAGCAGGTATGAGAGAATTAAACCAACTGGTAAAGAGGCGGTCGTAGAATTTTTATCAAGTGATTTATTTCCTGGAGTGGGTGAGAAGCTTGCTAAAAGTATTGCGGAGACTTTGGGTGATAATGCTTTGGATAAGATCTTAGAAGATGAAAGTTCTCTTTATTTGGTACCTAAGCTTACAGAAAATAAAATAAAGAAAATTGTTAGTATTTTAAAGAAATATGAGGAGAGTCATCAAATAATTTCTAAATTAATTGATTTAGGTTTTTCAATGAGAGAGTCACTTAGTATTTATAATGAATATAAGTCTAATACGATGAGAATTATTGACAATAATATATATCAAATATCTTATAATTTGCCGGATATTTCCTTTTTGAAAATAGATAAAGCAGCTAAAGTTTTAGATATGTCTTTGGATGATGATAGGAGAGTAAAAGCGGTTACTTTGTATGTAATGAAAAAACTTATATATCAAAATGGTGATAGTTATTTAAGTAAAGAGGTAATTATTGGTAATGTAAATAAGTTTTTAAATATTTCGTATGATAATTATGATGAAATCTTTAAGGAATTAGAAGATGCGGATTTTATAGTTATAAAAGATGATGATTATTATTTAAAAGAAATTTGGGATGCGGAGGCAAATATTACGGAAAGACTTTATGATCTAGCTTTTAAACCAATTAAGAAACATAAAAATTTAGATGGTTTACTTGATGAACTTGAAAAAATTAATAGTATTAAATATAATGATGAACAGAGAATGGCGGTTAAAAAAGCTTTAGAAAATAATTTACTTATTATTACTGGAGGGCCTGGAACAGGTAAGACGACGATAATTAAAGCTATTACGGAACTTTATCAGCACGTCAATAAACTTAATTATGATGAATTTACTGAACGTTTAGCTTTACTTGCACCTACTGGTAGAGCTAGTAAACGAATGAGTGAATCAACCTTTTTGCCTGCTTCAACTATTCATAGGTTTTTAAAATGGAACAAGGATACATTAGAATTTATGGTGAATGAGTCTAATAAATCAGATGTGGAGTTAGTTATTATTGATGAGGTTAGTATGATTGATATTAATTTATTCGATAGTTTACTTAAGGGACTCAGAAGTAATGTTAAAATGATTTTGGTTGGCGATTATGACCAGCTTCCTAGCGTGGGGCCGGGGAATTTACTTAAAGATTTGATATGTAGTGAATGCATTGATACGATTCATTTGAATCATTTATATAGACAAGATGAGAATTCTTATATTACGACACTTGCTTATGAAATTAAAGATGGCGAGCTTAGTGATAATTATTTGAATACATATAATGATTATACTTTTTTAAAGTGTTCGGCTAATCATATTAAAAGTAATTTGATGAGGCTTTGTGAGAAAGTTATAGAAAAGGGATATGATTATAAAAAATTACAGATTTTAGCACCGATGTATAAAGGAGAAAATGGTATTGATGCTTTAAACAGTGAATTACAAAATGTTTTTAATCCGAAAACACCAGAGAAAAGAGAAATTAAAAGTGGTAATATTATTTTTAGAGAGAATGACAAGATATTACAACTTGTAAATATGCCAGATGAAAATGTGTTTAATGGCGATATTGGAGTTATAAAGTATATTAAGTATGGAAATACTAGTAAAAGTAAAAAAGATGAAATATATGTTGATTTTGATGGTAACTTAGTTAAGTATACACCAAAAGATTTTTCTAAAATAAAACATGGTTTTATTATAAGTATTCATAAAAGTCAAGGTAGCGAATTTGAGATGGTGATTATGCCGATGGCTTATTCATATAGGCGAATGCTTTATAAAAAACTCGTTTATACAGGAGTTACTAGGGCTAAAAAGAAATTAATTATTATTGGTGAGACTGAGGCATTTGTTTCTAGTGTACAAAATAATCATGAATATATTAGAAATTCAAAATTGGTAGAAAAAATTAAGTATAAATTTGAAAATGCTAGATAAAATAAAAATGTATACTTCTTAAGTATACAACATCATGTTTCTGACAAGTAGGTGATATAATGAATACAATGAGAAACATTGCTTTTATGGCTATGGGTAGTGCATTAACACTAGCTTATCAAAAGTATAATAAACCAATGATGAAAGCGGTTAAAAATACTTTTAACAAAGCAGCAAATAGTGCGAAGGATTTAACAAATCAGTTAGATAATATGATGTAATAAAAAAAGCTTACCTTAATTTTGGTAGGCTTTTATTTTAATTTTTTTTGATATCCATTTAATTCTTTAGTTGTCTTGGCACTTTGTTCGTATATTTTATTAAATTCATCTAGTTCTTCTTTATAGATGTTTAAATATGTTTGTAAAATATTTTCATTTATTGGTGCGAGCAAAGTTGAAGTATTACTTTTTTGCCATTCAATGGCATTTTGTCTTTTGGCTAATGGTTTATCAAAGACAGTATTCCAGTTTGAATTTGATAGATAATGATGATTTTTACTTATTTTTCTTTTTAGAGTGTAGCGTGGATTACTATTAGTGTGTTCAGTTATTTCAAACATTTCGATGTTTGGAGTAATTACTTGTTCATCGTTTGGTAAAAATGTCCAAATTGGAATTATTCTAATACTTACTTGTTCTTTGGTAGAACGAAATTGTTCTTTAAACCCAGTTGTTACAATTGGAATGGCTGGCATAGAACCTATTTCTAATGGTATCCATTTATATTCACCATTAATTCTTTGTAATCTTTTAAATTCATCAATGTTAATTAAAGCAACTGTGTTTTTATAGTTATCGATTAAAGTTATAGTATTGTAAAATTCTGAATTATTCATTTTTTCCTCCCTCAAATTACAATAAACGTATTATACACGCTATTTAATTTAGTGTCAAATTGTATATTTTTTTTTTAATGAGTTAATATTAATAGTGGTGATGATATGAAGAAAATTTTAATTACAGGTGCTCGTAGTGGTATGATTTATCCAGTTATTCAAAGACTTAAGGATTATTATGTGTATGTGACAGTACATACAGAAAGTGAACTTAGAAGTGTTAAAAAACTTTATAAAGATTTTCAAAATATTGAATGTTTAAAGTTGGATGTATTAAAAGATGCTGATAAAGTTGAGAAGCTTGATATTGATATACTAGTTTTAAATGGGGCTATTGCAGAAAGCGGTTCACTTATGGAAATTCCTTTAGAAAAAGTTAAAAACAATTTTGAGGTTAATGTGTTTGCTAATTTGAATATTATTCAAAAAGTTATTAAAAATATGATATATAAAGGATTTGGCAGAATAGTTATAATATCTTCACTTACTAGTAAGAGTCCACTTCCTTTTTTAGGTAGTTACTCGGCTAGCAAAGCAGCTTTATCGTCGATAGCTAGGACTTTACATTATGAGACTATGCTTTTGAAAGCTAATGTAGAAGTAGTTTTGATAGAACCTGGACTTTATAGAACTGGTTTTAATAAACTTGCTTTTGATAAGAAATATGAATTTATGGATAATGATTCGTTTTTTGCGTCGCAAATTGATTTGATTAAAAAAAGTGAAAATTTATATTTGATGTTATTGGAAAGAAGAAATTTAACGTCGATTGTAAATAAAATTTATAAAGCAATTTGCTATGATAATCCTAGATTTCGTTATTCAGCACCACTAACACATAATTGGTTTGCAAAAATAATTAACTTATTTTATTAATCTTTGATATAATATCTGTAAGAGGTGATTTTATGACGGATATTGAGATTGCTAGAAAAGCTAAGATGTTTAAGATTGATGAGATTGCAAAGAAACTTAATATTTCTGATGATTATTTAGAATACTATGGAAAGTATAAGGCTAAGATTGATTTAGGCATTTTGCCTGAATTGAAGGGGGAGGAAGGAAAATTAATTTTGGTGACATCAATTAATCCAACTCCTTTTGGCGAAGGTAAAACGACGATGAGTATTGGTATTCATGATGCGATGCGAAAGTTAGGATATAATAGTTTAGCGGTACTTAGAGAACCATCTTTAGGACCGGTTTTTGGTATTAAAGGTGGGGCAGCAGGTGGAGGATATTCACAGGTTATTCCAATGGAAGATATTAATTTACATTTTACTGGTGATATGCATGCGATAGGTGCAGCTAATAATTTACTTTGTGCGGCAATTGATAATCATTTATTTCAGGGTAATAGTTTGAATATTGATAAGAATAAAATACTTTTTAATAGATGTGTGGATATGAATGATAGAGCTCTTAGGACGGTAACTGTTGGTTTAGATTTAGGTAAGGATGTAGCTCATGATAATCATTTTTGTATTACAGTAGCAACAGAAATTATGGCTATTTTGTGTTTGGCACATGATTTAGATGACTTGAAAGAGAAAATAAGTAATATTTTGTTTGCATATGATGTTAATGGTAAACCTTTATTTGTTAAAGATTTACATGTAGAAGAAGCAATGACAATTTTACTTAAGGATGCAATAAAACCTAATTTGGTTCAAACATTAGAGAATAATCCAGTTATTATTCATGGGGGACCTTTTGCGAATATTGCACATGGATGTAATAGTTTAATTGCGACTAGACTTGGCCTTAGATTAGCTAATTATGTGGTGACCGAGGCTGGTTTTGGAGCTGATTTAGGAGCTGAGAAGTTTTTAGATATTAAGTGCCGTAAAGGAGGTTTAAAACCAAGTGTTATAGTAATTAATGCGACAATTCGTAGCTTAAAATACAATGGTGGTATGACTAAGGATGAGCTTATGAATAAAAATATGGATTATTTGAAAAAAGGTATTTGTAATTTAAAGGTTCATATTGAAAATATGAAAAAGTATTTGGATAATGTTATTGTCTGTTTAAATAAATTTTCCTTTGATGATGAAGAAGAAATTTTATTTGTTAAAAAATATTGTACTGATTTGGGATGCGAATTTGAAATATCTAATTCTTATGCTTTAGGTGGTGAAGGAGCTTTAGAACTTGCGAAAAAGATTGTGCAGATGTGTGAAAATGAAAAAGAGTTTCATTTGCTTTATGATGAAAATGGAACTATTAAGGATAAGATAGAAAAGGTTTCTAAGGAAATTTATCATGCATCTAGTGTGAAGTATTTAGATGAAGCTAATATGAGTATTCGAAAATTAGAGGAAATAGGTTTAGATAAGATGCCTATTTGTGTAGCTAAAACTCAATATTCAATTAGTGATGATTCTAAGAAATTGGGTTTTCCTACTAATTATGAAATAACTGTTAGAGATGTTAAAGTAAATAGTGGAGCTGGATTTATTGTAGTTTATATGGGCAGTATTATGACGATGCCAGGACTTTCTAAAAAGCCAGCTTATGAGAATATGAAAATTGATAGTGATGGAACTATTTATGGTTTATTTTAATTATAAGGGTTGTTATAAAAATATAAATTTATTATTTTGACTTTACTGTTAAGAGTGAAGTTTACAGAGTGATATAAAAACCTCGTTTCTTTTGTCCAAGAAACGGGGTTCATATCAATTTAGCGAAATTATTACTTGTTTTTTTTTTTTTTTTTTTTTTGATATTTTTATTTTTAATAGAATAGGAGATTTATT
>CALVXV010000017.1 GCA_944371685.1 uncultured Bacilli bacterium
AAACTGTGTATACTGGAATATATCCAACTTTATATCTTTCATCGGATATTCAAATCACCGGAGGAGATGGCAGTCAGTCTAATCCATATACAATTGAATAATTTAAAAGCAGTGTTGGTCTAATTACCAGCACTTTTTTCTTTTAATTTTTAAAAATTTTTTGGTTTAAAAGTAATTGTAAGTTTATCTGGTTTAGTGTATTATATTTATTGGTGATACTTTATGAAAAAAATTTCTAAGTATAAAATTGATAAATCACTTTTAATACCAATTTTAATATTTGCCTTTATCAGTATTATTACTTTATATGGGGCTAGAAGTATTTTACCAAGTACGATGAGTCATTTGGTGACTAATCAAATTATTTGGTATATAGCTGGATTTATTATTATTTATTTAATAATGACTGTGGGCAACACATATATATATCGAATGAGCTGGCTGTTATATGGAATTGGTATTTTATCTTTAATTGGATTATTTTTCTTTGGTAAAACAATTAATGATGCGACGTGCTGGTACGAGATAAAAGGTATTGGTACTATTCAACCTAGTGAATTTATGAAAATTATTTTAATTATTGTAAATGCTTCGATGATTTCTAAGTTTAATGAGGAATTTCCAAATCCTAGTGTTAGAGAAGAATTTATGTTTTTAATTAAAGTAGCTTTAGTTGTTTTAGTTCCTAGTATTTTAACTTTTATGCAACCGGATACAGGAGTGGTTTTAATTTATTTACTTATAACCTTTGTAATGCTTTTTATATCTGGAATTAGGTATAGATGGTTTGTGATGGTTTTTGGAATTTTAGCAGTGTTTGTGGGGTTGGTTTTAGGAATTTATTTTATTAGTCAAGATTTATTTATTAAAATATTTGGTACAAGTTTCTTCTTAAGAGTAGACAGATTACTTGATTGGTCTAATCAAAGTGGATATCAACTTGAAAACAGTTTGAGTGCGATTGGTTCGGCAGGATTATTTGGACATGGTATAACTTCTAATCCAATTTATTTTCCGGAGGCTCAAACAGATTTTATATTTGCCGTATATGCGAGTCATTTTGGGTTTATTGGTTCAGTTATTTTGCTTTCATTACTCGCAATGTTTGATATTAGATTAATTACACTAGCTTTAAAAACAAATAAGTTAATTAATAAATATGTGGTAGCTGGAGTTGTGGGTATGCTTTTATATCAACAAATTCAGAATATTGGTATGACGTTTGGATTACTACCTATTACAGGTATTACCCTACCTTTTATTAGTTATGGTGGATCAAGCTTACTCAGTTACATGCTAGCAATGGGACTTATATTTAATATATCTAATGAGGAAATGCGTTATACAAACTAAAAAATCAGGAATTGCCTGATTTTTTTATTCTTCATTATTTTCTTTTTTAGCGATAACTTCTTTACCTTTATAAGTTCCACAATTTTTACAAACACGATGTGGTTTTACAGGAGCACCACAGTTTGGGCATACTGTAACAGTTTTAGCACTTATCTTGTAATGAGTACGACGCATTCTTCCACTAGTTTTACTAACTTTTCTTGCTGGTACGGCCATGATAACACCTCCTATAATAAATCTTTTAACTTAGCTAGGCTATTTACACCTTTTTCTTCGCTATCAGTTATAAGTTCCCAGCCATCACCTTTAGTTTTCATATTTTTAGCATTTGGGCTGATGACTTTCATGGGAATTTCCATTAATATATTTTCCCATATTATTGGCAAAATATCAATAGTTTTTTGTGTTTTTTTAGAGTTTTCGATGAATTCGTCTATATTTTCATCTAATTTTATATTAAATGGATAATCAACTGGTTCTAGGGTAAGACTACATGGTAAGACCATTGTACCTTCAATTGATAAAGTGAGCCAATATCCCTCATTAAATGTTAAGCTTCCTTGGACAGTTATTTCACCCATGTCTAATATTCCAGCTTTGTTTAAATCTTCTTTAGGAAAAGTTACTTTTTCATTTATGTTGATTTTTGATTTGTTATTTAAAATAGTTAAATCAAGTTCCATTTAATCACCGTAAACATTATATATTATTTTTTATTTCTTTTCAAGTTCTGCATATTTTTAATAGTTTTAGGCAAAATAATTTTAGGTGGAAAATATGAATGTTTTAATATACTGTGCGATATTTATTTTTAAAATTATTGAAGATGCTTTGGCTACTTTAAGGCTGATTGTCGTAAGTAATGGAAAGAAAAAGTTAGGAGCAATTTTACAATTTGTAGTTACTCTAATTTGGATTATATTGACAGGAACGGTTTTAATGGGATTACAAAAGGATATATTTAAGGCTATTGCGTTTGCTTTAGGAGCTTTATTTGGTTCTTATTTAGGAAGTGTACTGGAGGAGAAAATTGCACTTGGTACTAATGCTTTTATGGTTGAAGTTAGTTATGATAATTCATTAAATTTGACTAAACAATTGGAAAATGAGAAATTTCAAGTTTCAAAAATTAAAAGTGACAATGATGGTAAGATTATTCTGATGATTACTGGAGCCAGAAAGAAAACTGGGAAAATTGTTAAAATTATAAAAGATGTTGATAATAAGGCTTTTATTTTAAGTGAAAAGGTTAAGATTCCTTTGTAATACTATATATTTTCTTAGGATTATCAGTAATGATATTATCTTGTTTGTTTATTTTTTTTAATTCTTCTTGACTGTTTATAGTCCATCTAAACATTTCTGTAGGTGGTGTTTTTTTAGCAAAAAGATAGTTTAATGAGATAAATGAGAAAGGGTTATTTAAATATTTTGTATTTATTTTTAGACTGATAATAAGACCGATTTTAAATTTGGTTTTGTTTTTTAAATAATTTATAAAATGATAATTAAAACTACATATATAAAAATTTAAGTTATATTTATTTATGGTGGTTAATAATCTTTTAGCAATTTTTTTGATATGTTTATTATCTGTTTTTACTTCAATCATTATTATTTTGTTTGAATGGATATGTTTTAAAACTTCATCTAAGGTATTTAATCCTTGTTTTTGAAGTTTAACAGCGTTTGTATTATTTATATAGTTTCCTTTATAAAATGGATCGTGATTTATAACTAATTTATTATCTTTAGTTAATCTAACGTCTATTTCTACTCCGTCTGTATAAATACTGTCTAAACTATTTAAAATGGCTTCTAAGCTATTTTCCTGATGTATGCCATCATTTCCTCTATGCGCAATTATTTTCATAGTATAGTTTATTTATTTTGAAAAAGAATATAACTTTCATTATATTCTTTTATTCATAAATGGTTTTATAATTTCGTATAAAGTATCATTTATATCCTCAATTTTTTTTGGCTCTCCAAATTTATCCGCACATTCGATAGTAACAAAATTATATTTTTTAGCTAATTCCAAGTAGGCTTTTTCGGCTTTTTTTAAATGGTGTTCATCTTTTTCATGACCGTCGGCTTTTTCTTTACGGTTGGCTTTAAGCTTTTCAGCAACTTTGACTGGCATATGAAGGAATACTGTTAAATCGGGTTTAGGCAGTTCCATTAAATCAAATTCTAATTTATCTAACCAGTTATACATTTTTTCTCTTTCATCTTGGTCATCTATTTTGCCTGCTTGATGGGCCATATTAGAATATATATATCTATCTAATATGACATTGTATCCTTGATTTAGAAGGAATAATATTTTATCTATATTATATTTGCGATCAGCTGTATAATACAGTGAAGCTACTTTGGGATCTACTTTAGATGAACCTTCTTCAAAGTAACATGAGTCAAATCCTTCTTTTCCTAAATAAGGTCCACCGATGATTTTTCCAGTTGGTGAATTATAATTAGGAAAAGAGAAATTTTGAACTTGATATCCTTCTTCTCTTAGTTTTTTTATTAATAAATTAGTTTGAGTTTCTTTACCAGAACAATCAGTTCCTTCAATGGTTATTAATTTTCCTTTCATATTTTTATCTCCTTTTTTAGAATGTGCTGGTACTTATTTGAGTAACAGTCAATCATTTTACTGGGCAAGTGGAAATCTGATTTTTCCATGATGTTTATAATTTAATAGTTTAACATCTTTGCATTCTTTAGAGTTATCGAAATCGAAGAAGTCAGTTATATCTGGATTTAACCATAATTCAGGAGCTTTTAAATCTTCTAATTCTTCACCACGACGAATTTGCTCTTTAATGCCTTCAATTTGGTTAACATAAATATGTGCATCTTTAATACTCCAGTCTAAAGTTCCTGGTTTTAATCCAGTGACCTTGGCAAGCATATTTAATAAAACAGAATACTGAGTTACATTAAATGGAAGTCCTAGTGGTACATCACAACTTCTTTGATGAACCCAAGCATTTAATTTACCGTTTGTAACATCCCATTCACTGGACCAAACACATGATGGTAAAACAGCGGTATTAACATAATCGTCTTGCCATAGACTAATAACATTTCGTCTATCATTTGGATTTGTATTAAGGTTATTTATTAGATTTTGAATAGATTGGAATTTTCCAACGATATAACCATAAGCCGTGCCAATGGTGTGGGCATATTTTTCACCGTAAAATTTGGCCATTTTAATATTTTTCTTGACAGGTTCTTTATTTGGAAAAAGTTTTAAACTATTTTCTTCACTTTTACTTTTGGCCATTAAAATATTGCCATTTTCATCATATTTATAGTCTAATTTACCATTATGATTATGCACAGGAAGGCTATATGGATCTAAAACAGGCACTTCCTTATCTTTATCATATGGTGTTTGTTCGCTTGGGGCTTCATAAATTCGGTAAATCCCATCTTCGTCTACTTCCCATTCGTCCCAAATGTGGACATTTCTATCTTGAAGCCATCTAACATCATTACTTTGTTTTTGATAAATCCAAAGCATTTCTAAGACGGCCTGTCTAATAAATAATTGTTTGGTGGTTAAAATTGGAAATTCTTCTTCTAAATCAAAGTGAAAATGATGTGATGGAACTTTGATGGTATTCACTCCAGTTCTATTTTCAACTTCTGTACCTTCGTCTAATATTTTTTTACATAAACTTAAATAATCTTTATCCCATTTGGCCATTTAAATCACTCCTCTATTTCATTATTATTAAATTTGACATTTAAAAATTTCCGGCTCGATAGGTAGTCACACATGTGAACGAATCTTTGGTATTTGTTGGATGGGACAGGTAAAGTTACGTCACTATAAGGATTGGTATTCCACTGGCCCATATGACTACTTATAACATTAGATAAAAATTTGATTTCATTATCATTAAGATTTGTTTTACTTTGATTTTCTTTTATATAATTAGCCATTAAAATTGGATGGTCAAATCTTACATATTTTTCTTTTTTTAGTCCATGTTTTAATCCGTCATGCATTATAAGGGCAATTATCATTAAATCTTTTTCATCATTATTGAATGAATAGCCGATGCAGTCATTTTCTAATAGTTCGTGAGCTATTTTGACAGCAACTTTTGTATGTCTTAAAAGGCCTCCATCACCTAAACTAAATGCTGGATGATATTTACCGGTTGAGCTAGCGGCTACTTCATAAAAATAATCTGGAAGAAGGCTTATTAATTGTCTAGCTGCTTGTTGATATTTTGGATTTTTGATATATGTTAATTCTTTATTAAAATTTTTTTCCATGTTATCACCTACCTTAAGATTACCACAAACTAATGTTTGTGTAAAGTGAAATCAATAAAATTTAATAAAACTTCGTTAGAGGTATACAGATATTTTGAATTGATATAAATATTTTCTTTATTTTCAATTAGCAACTCTTGTGACAAAAGATCATTAATTAATTTTATCTCATCTAAATTTATTTTATATTTTTCATAAAATGTTTGCTTATTAATCCCTACTATTTTTCTAAAGCCTAAGATAAATTCATTTTGAATAGTTTCATCTAGTGAAAGTTCATGCTTATGTAAAACATAATTACCTTTTAGATATTTGTTTAAACTTCTAGTATTTTCATACCTAATATTATCAAGATATCCACTCGCACCTAGTCCAAATCCGTAATAGTGTTCATTATTCCAATAGACTAAATTATGTTTTGACTGATATCCTTTTTTAGAAAAGTTACTTAACTCATATTGTTCATAGTTATTTTCTCTTAAGGTTTTAACAATCAAATCATACATATTGCTTTCTTTATCGTCTTCTAGGGGAATATAATTATCAATATATAGTTTGGTATTAGGTTCTAAAATTAAACAATATGTCGATATATGAGTAGGATTAAGTGCTATTATTTTATTTAAATCAGCTTTTAGATCATCAATGCTTTGATTTTGAAAACCATACATTAAATCAATATTGATATTTTCAAAAGTTTTAAAGGCATTATTTAAATTATGAATATTTAATTTTCTATTTAAAGTTTTTAATGTTTTTTTGTTAAAGGTTTGAATACCGATACTTAACCGAGTTATACGATTTTTTAAAAAATTAATTTTATCTAAGGTTAAGTCTTCACTATTACTTTCGAAAGTTATTTCCGTATTTTTGTTAGTATTGAATATTTTAAAGATATCAAATAATCGTTTTAAGTTGTCTAAACTGAAAGAACTGGGCGTACCACCACCAACATATAAGGTTTTTACATATTCACCTTTGTAATTTTGCTTAATTTCTTTTTCTAAAGCAATTAGATATTTGTCTATCCACTGTTTATTAGTTAGAATTTTGCAAAAATCACAGTAAGTACAAATAGATGAACAAAAAGGAATATGAATATAAATACTCATTATTTTTTCCTTTGGAAATGTAACTGTTCTATTGGCTTATATTGTACGCCTTCAGTATCTAATAACTTACTAAAGATATTTCTTTTATATCTATCTAAAACTTTTTTATGTTTTAAATATACTTCACTATTTTGGAGCTCAGTTAAGTCATAAATATAAAGTTTACCTAAAGGAATTTCCCTATTAACAAAGGCGGTTAAACGATTTGCTCCATTTTCAAGATTTCTTTTAACATCTACAACTTTATTTAAAGCGATTACAAGCTCACTTCTTTTGGCTGTCAAAGCTTGAAATTCTTTTTCTTTTTGTAACTTCAAAGTGGTTATAGCTTTAAGTTTGTTGAAATAAACTTGGGCAATTTTTTTCATTGATTGATTATAGTCCAATGATAAAGTTCCTGCCTTTATTTCATTTTCATATTGTCTTTGTAATATGATGATAGAATTTTCAAATTCTTCAAAGGCTTCGGTAATACGTGGGTCAACCGGAGTAAATTCTGTTTCATCTTTATCAAAGAATTCTTCTAATAAATTATTATCAACTTCTAAATTTAAAATGTGTTTAATGTAATCAGGATAATTAAAATTATCATCTAATATTTCCTCTGGTGTTGGAGGAATAATTACTTTCCAACTATTTTTACTAATTTTTCTTGTTATATATCTTGTCATTTTATCACCTATTGCTCATCAATATTTAAAACGGCTAAGAAGGCTTCACTTGGAACTTCAACTTTACCGACCATTTTCATACGTTTTTTACCTTCTTTTTGTTTTTCTAGTAATTTTCTTTTTCTAGTTATATCTCCGCCATAACATTTTGCTAAAACATTTTTACGCATGGCTTTGATATCTGTTCTAGCTATTACTTTAGAACCAATTACACATTGGATAGGTACTTCAAAGAGCTGCCTTGGAATAATTTCTTTTAGTTTATTAACAATAGCTTTACCACGGTTATATGCGAAGTTTTTGTGAACAATGAGACTTAAAGCATCAATGGTTTCGCCATTTAATAAGATGTCCATTTTAACAAGATCACTTGGTTTATAGCCGATTAGTTCATAGTCAAATGAAGCATATCCATGGCTAGAACTTTTTAGTTTATCAAAAAAATTATAAACAATTTCTGAAAGTGGAAGTTCATAGTGAATGCTTACTCTATTTTGACTGATATATTCCATACTTATATACGTTCCTCTTTTGTTTTGGCATAATTCCATAATACTACCAATATATTCACTTGGAACATAGATGTTTGTTTTAATATAGGGTTCTTCTATTATTTTTATTTTTCCTCTATCAGGCATTTTAGCTGGACTATCAATGTAAATAACTTCATTATCGGTTTTGGTTATTTTATATATAACTGAAGGTGAGGTGGCGATATGATTAATACCAAATTCTCTTTCCAATCTTTCTTCTATGATTTCCATGTGAAGGAGACCTAAGAAACCACATCTAAAACCAAAACCTAAAGCAGTGGATGTTTCTGGCTCAAATTCTAAAGCAGCATCATTTAATTTTAGTTTTTCTAAGGCATCTCTAAGGTCTGGATATTTATTTGTTTCAACTGGATAAAGTCCGCAAAATACCATTGGTCTCATTGGTTTATAGCCGGGTAAACTTTTATCGGCAGGATTATTTTCTAAGGTTATAGTATCTCCTACTTTAATATCACTAACACTTTTGATACTAGCACATATATATCCAACTTCACCACATTCTAAAATATTTTTATTTTGATGTTTAGGGGTACTGACACCTAATTCAGTGACTTCATAAGTGGCGCCAGTGGCCATAAACTTGATTTTATCTTTGACTTTTAGTTTGCCATTTTTAATTCTAACTAAAACGATAACTCCTTTATATGAATCAAAATAACTATCGAAAACTAAGGCTTGAAGTTTAGCATTTTCATTGCCGGTTGGAGCGGGTATTCTTTCAATAATAGCTTCTAGTAATTTATCTACACCTTCGCCGGTTTTGGCGCTGGTTAAAATTATTTCACTTTCATCAAAACCTAAAGTGTCAACTAGTTCTTTTTTTACTTTAGGAATATCAGCATTAGGAAGGTCAATCTTATTAATAACAGGGATGATTGTTAAATCATTTTCTAATGCGAGATAAACGTTAGCTAGGGTTTGAGCTTCAATACCTTGAGCAGCATCAACCACTAAAATTGCACCTTCACAGGCGGCTAAGCTTCTTGATACTTCATATGAAAAGTCGACGTGACCAGGGGTATCTATAAGGTGGAGAAAATAATCTTCGTTTTTATAATGATAATGAAGCTTGACGGCATTTAATTTTATAGTTATACCTCTTTCTCTTTCAATATCCATGTTATCTAAAAGTTGATCTTTTTTTTCTCTTTCGCTTATGGCACCGGTTAATTCTAAAATACGGTCAGCTAAAGTGCTTTTGCCATGGTCAATATGTGCGATTATTGAAAAATTTCTTATGTTTGCTTGTTTCACTTTGAATCACCTTTATATAATTATATCATAAACTTTAGCCATGAAAAAACGATAACCTTTATAGTTATCATTTTTTATCACATATTAAGTCTTGATCTTTAACTTGATTACATTTAATATTACCAAAAATAAGGTCTTTAGCAGTAACTGTACCGTCTTCATTTATAGTGATACTACCTGATTTTGGTAAATCACCATCTATTTTTATATTTATGGTTGTTTTATAATTAACCTTTTGATCCATTTCATAAAATGTATAGCCATCTTTATTAAAAATGGCTTTGAATGGTAGACCAACTTCATTTATCAAATTCATATTAGTATAAATAGATTTGATAGCATCGATGGTGTTTTTTGTACTGGTTATAGCTGAATCTTTAGACATGTTATAAATAATTGTATTTAATGAAGGTAATACAATTATAAGGACAACCATTAAAGCGACAACAACCATACTGTATTCAATTACTCTAATTGTTTTATAGTGTTCATATTCTTCTTTCATGATAACCAGCCTCTATTATAATGATAGCATATTTATTTTTTTTAAGCAAGTATGAATGGAATAATAAAAAGAGCTATTAAGCTCTTTATGGTCCAACTTTATCTGCACTATAGTTTTGTACTTCTACATCTTTTTCGGTTCTAGAACATGTCATAGAATTAGAATCAAATGCAGATGTATCTCCAGATTTCATTGTTGAACAATAATATTTACCAAATTGTAATTTATAAGCTATTATAGTGCCATCAGAGCGGATAGTAACAAATCCTGATTGTGGCATTTCTCCACTAGCTTGAACTGGTTGGTCGTTGATATATCCTTTACCCCAACCGCCACCAGTAGCGGTATCACTTCCATAGTCATTTCCGGAACCTTTATTATTTCCTTTAGGGAAATTAACAGTATACGGAATACCAACAGCGTCTACACCTACTTGAGCATTAGCATAGGCAACTCTGACAGCGTCAATTGTTCCCCACGCTTTATCTACAGCTGAATTTTTTCTTGCATCTTCAATAACATTTAAAATTACTGGAGTTGTAATTAAGGCGATAATAGCTAAGATAACGATTACAGCCAATAGCTCAATCAAAGTAAAACCTTTTGAATTATTTCTCATCTATTTCACCTCCTCGCCCCTATTCTGTTACCAATATACCACATTTTTTTTCATAAATCAATCTTTTTTATTTTAATTTTTGGTTAATAATTTCTAGTTCTTGTTTTTCTTGTTTTAATGTTTCTCTTTCGTTTTCAACAATATTTTTAGGGGCTTTATTTACATAATTTTGATTTGCTAAAAGTTTTTCCCGTCTATTAATTGACATTTCCAAGCGATCTTTTTCTTTGTAAAGTCGTTCGATTTCGGCTGTTTTATTTAAAGATGCATCATAATATAAGGTGACAACATCGCCCATAAAATTAAAGTCTATGGTGTCTAGGGTTTGATAATTTTCTATTTTTTTATTTTTTAACAATTGATTGATAATATGTTCATTATTTTTTAGTATTTTATTTGTAAAGTAAATGTAATTTTCTTTGATATTATTTTCTAATTTAGCTTTACGGATTTTTTTAATTAAGTCTATGATATTTTCCATTTCTTTATATTCTTCATAAATTTCAGCTTTATTATATTCAGGATAAGTACTTAGCATAATAGATTTTTCAGTGTTTGGAAGTTTAGTATATATTTCTTCAGTAACATATGGCATGAATGGATGAAGCATTTTCAATATTGCTTTTAAGGTTTTAACTAATACAGTTTTAGTAGTATTATTCATATTTAGTTTAGATAGTTCAATATACCAATCACAGAAGTCATTCCAAATAAAATTATATAAAGTGGAACCAACAATATTGAACTCATATTTTTCCATACTTTTAGTGACGTTTTTTACAGTATTATTTAATTTGGTTAAAATCCATTTATCTGATAAAGTTAAGTTAGTTAATGTTTCTTTATATTCATCTTCAATATTCATTAAGACAAATCTGGATGCATTCCAAAGTTTATTTATAAAGTTCCAAGTTGATTTAACTTTTTCAGGATCGTATTTAACGTCCATACCTGGGGCAGATGAGGTGGTTAAGAAAAATCTTAGACTATCAGCTCCATATTTTTCTATTTCATCCATCGGATCAACACCATTACCTAATGATTTACTCATTTTTCTACCTAAACTATCTCTGACTAATCCATGAATTAAACAATCTTTAAACGGTCTTTTACCAGTGAATTCTAAGCCTTGGAAGATCATACGGCTTACCCAGAAGAATATGATATCAAAGCCCGCAATTATTACATCATTTGGATAATATCTTTGAAGCATTTCGGTGTTGTCTGGCCAGCCCATAGTACTGAATGGCCATAAAGCAGATGAAAACCAAGTATCTAATGTGTCTGGATCTTGTTGCCAGCCATCTCCTTTAGGTGGCTTTATCCCTACATAGGTTTCATCATCTTTATACCAAGCTGGGATTCGATGTCCCCACCAAAGTTGTCTTGAGATACACCAATCATGGGAAATTTCTAACCAGTGATTTAAAGTTTTTTCAAATCTTTCTGGGAAGAAATTAACTTTAGTTTCGGTGTTTTTTTGATTTTTTAAAGCTTGAGCAGCTAAAACATCCATTTTAACAAACCATTGTTTAGATAGATATGGTTCAACAATAGCATCGCTTCTTTCTGAATGTCCTACTGAATGAGTTATTTTTTCAATACCAATTAATAATCCTTGGTTATCCAAATCTTCAACTAGTTTTTCACGGCATTCAAATCTATTTAATCCTTGATATTTACCGGTTTTTTCATTCATAGTAGCATCAGGATTCATGATGATTATTTTTTCAAGTCCATGTCTTTGCCCTACTTCAAAGTCATTTGGATCATGGGCAGGGGTTATTTTTACTACACCAGTTCCTTTGTCAACGTCGGCATGTTCATCAGCTATTATAGGAATTTTTTTGCCAACAATTGGTAAAATTACGTTTCTACCAACTAGATGTTTATATCTTTTATCATTCGGATTTATAGCAACTGCGGTATCACCAAAGAGAGTTTCTGGTCTAGTGGTAGCAACATCTAAATATTCATCAGTATCAGCAATATAATATTTTAAATGGTAAAAGGCTCCTTCTTCATCTTTATATATGACTTCTTCATTAGATAAAGCTGTCAATTGAACTGGGTCCCAATTAATTATTTTTTCACCACGATAAATTAATCCTTTATTGTATAAGTCAACGAATACTTTTTTTACAGCTTTAGATAGGCCTTCATCTAAGGTAAATCTTTCTTTTGTATAATCTAAGGCAAGTCCTAATTTAGCCCATTGTTTATGAATATTTTCGGCATATTCATCTTTCCAAGCCCAAGCATATTTTAACCACTGTTCCCTATCCATACTTCTTGGATCAATGCCCTCATCTCTTAATCTTTTATCGACTTTAGCTTGAGTGGCAATTCCGGCGTGGTCCATACCTGGTATCCATAAGGTGTCATAGCCTTTTAATTTTTTATATCTGATTAAGATGTCTTGCAAACCAGTATCCCACGCATGGCCAATATGTAATTTTCCAGTAACATTTGGTGGTGGAATAACGATGGCATATGGTTTTTTACTCATATCACCAGCAGTAAAGTACCCATTCTTTTTCCAATTTTCATATTTTCCTTCTTCAACTTTTTTATGGTCATATTTTTTTTCTAACATTTTACATTTTCCTTTCTTTTAATTTTTTTACAAAGCAAATTCATAATAAATAAAAAAACTTATAAATTTAAGGACGTTTTGAACGTGGTACCACCTTAATTTATAAGTTTTAACTTACCTTATTTAAGTTTAACGCACTTTGACGTATTTTCCTACTATAGTTTCAGAAAATCAGCTTGTTCAAGCTACCTTCAATATTTTCTATTATTAGTTTTCACCATATACTAACTCTCTTTAAATAGATAAATATTTACTCCTCTTGGTCTTGGCTTTGTTTTTCATTATACATGTTTTTTGATAAAATTACAATAGTTTTGTGC
>CALVXV010000018.1 GCA_944371685.1 uncultured Bacilli bacterium
TTATAAAAAAAGAGCCTACGATAAAATTTATCTAAAGCTGCTTTATTTTGAATTTTTATTACTTTAATCATTGGTGACACCAAAATAGTTTCTCAATATATAATCAACAGTTATTTTAACATCTGGGAAAACCGGCATTTCATCTAAGTCATGCCTCGAAAACCATCCAATATCAGCACTTTCATCATTCAGCTTTAATGGTATATCTGGATTGTTTGGTTTACCAACATAAAGAATATCTATCATTCTATCTCCGTTTTCCTTGCGATTGCACTGAATACCAAGTGGTCTAATTAAATCATCTTCTCTTGGAAAATGCTCACCCATTAAAGTGATTTTGATACCTGTTTCTTCATATACTTCTCTAATAGCAGCTTCTTCTGGTGTTTCATTATCTTCAATATGACCACCTGGTTGAAGCCATTTATTAAAGTCTTTATGTTTTACGAGCAATACTTTTTTATTTTCTGGATTAATAACATATGTTGATGCGCAAAAATGTCTCATGTTTATCACCTAAATAATTATAGCAAACAAAAAAATATATTACTAGTTTAAAATATCATAAGTTTTTGAATTTACGTTTTTTCCGTAAACTTTAAAGTTTTCTTTAAGATCTAAAGTGGCTAAAATGATATCTTCTAATTTATAACCTTTAACTTCAATCTCATGCATAAGCCATTTTTGATCTTTGTGCATTATTTTTAACGACTCAGTGATTATTTGACCATCGACGATTAGGTTAGCGCATAGACCAGTTTTCTCATTTTTAATTTTTAAATCTTTATTAGTAGGCTGTTGATAGTCTGGTTTTGGTAAAAAACTTATTTTACCATTTGCTTCCATTAAAGCATAATCTATTTCTGAGATGTCAAAGTATCCATTAATTCGGCATTCTTCTAATAAGTCGTTAATATCTATTTTATTTTTTTTTAAATTTTTATAGAGTATTTTACCATCTTCAATAATAATTGTAGGATCACCAATAAAGAATTTACGAGCTTTTAAACTTTTTAAGGTAATTACTGATACTATGTAAGCGACTAGTCCAAAGACAAGGACGGCAATTGTTCCATGAAGATATTCAGAGTCTAAATTAATTGCCATTTCGGCAGCAAAATTACCAATTGATATACCAATAACATAATCAAATAAACTAAATTCAGATACCTGTTTTTTCCCTATCATTTTGGTTACAAAAAAAAGTGTAACTAAAGAAACTAGACATCTAAGTATTACATCTAGGATTTCTACTATTTCTTTGCTCATAAAATCACCATTTATATTATTGGCATTAAAAAAATAATTATGCAGGATAATTATTTTTCTTTATGATGCTTTTTGTGGAAACTAGCTTTATCCACAATAATATCAGTTTTTAATATAAATATGACAACTATGATAGTTAAAATTGCATAGATTATATAACCTAATTTTTGGTCGTGAAGGGCATAGATGATAGAGGCAGCAGCAAACAAAATATCTATAGCATATATTATTAAGACTGTTGTTCGGTGAGAAAAATTTTTATTTAATAATTGATGATGAAGATGTGATTTATCTGGTTTTGATATTTTTTCACCTTTTAGTAATCTTCTTATAATTGCAAATACAGTATCTAGTATTGGAATGGCTAAGATTAGTAGGGGAATGATTAAAGAGGTTAGGGTAACACTTTTGAAGCCCAATAGGGCAATAACAGCAATCATAAACCCCATAAATAATGATCCGGAATCACCAGCAAAGATACTAGCTGGATGAAAATTATGAACGAGGAATCCTAAAACTGAACCTAACATAATAAAGGTTAAGACAAAATCTAATCCGGTTTTCCCCATAATAATTGATATTATTCCGATGGTGGCAAAATAGATGGAACTAATGCCGGCAGCTAGGCCATCTAGTCCATCAATTAAGTTGATACAGTTGAGGCAACCTAAGATGAAAAATATAGTTATAGGATAAGCAAAGATATCTAAATCTAAATAAAAGCCAAAAGCGGTGATGTCTTGAATTAATAATTTACCATAGCAGGTGACAACTATAGCAGCCATTAGTTGAGCTACAAATTTGACTGAAGCTTTCAATGGTTTGATATCATCAATGGCTCCGGTTAAGACAATGATAAAACTACCTATTAAAATAGAGTTCATGGTACTACTTGGTTCACCAAATAACATGTAACCAAATAAGAAACCAAAGAATATAGCAAGGCCACCTAGTCTTGGCATAGGTTTACTATGAACTTTTCTTTTGTTTGGAATATCTAAAGCACCTACATGAATAGCTATTTTTTTTATAAATGGAATTAGAATAGCTACAAATAGAAATGTTGTAATAATCATTAAAAATATTTTAGTTATTTCATTTTGTGTCATATAAATTTCACCTCTAGTGGAGTATATTTTAGCACATTTTTTATAAAATGGCTAATTTTGGTCTTTTTGGTTAAATTGATAAGTCATACCTAAAATGGCGAATATTAAAGAAATTATAAAAATTAAAATATTATTTGGAAAGTTTAGAAGGCTAAACAAGGTTTTAGCCATTACCGAGCCACCACTTAAACTGGTGGATATAATCATGAGAGGTCTTGTAAATTTGACTCCCAATATACCAGCTATAATACCGGCAGTTAGGCCAATGATTGTTTGCATATTGCCAGTTAAACCTATATTTTCACACAATATATAGGTAGCCACCACACATAGAAAGAAGATACCAACTAAATATAATTTATAGGATATTAAACCAGAAATTATAGCAATAATGGCGGATATTATATAAACAATTGTTTGATTATCAATTATGTTTGGTAAATAGGTGATACCTAGTAAAAAGCCTAAGATTAAACCTAATATGGCAATGAGAACTTTATTTAATTTATAGCCGAAGAAACAAGTGATTATAGCGATAATTAAGGCCATAATATTGGTGACATTCATGTTTATCACTTCCTAATATTTATATTATACCATATGTTAAGAGTTTTTGGGGTTTTTAAAAGAAAAAAGACGAATTACTCGTCTTGATAAAATACTTCATAGGCTTTATAGGCATTATAAATATCAAATTTACTGGTTATTTCATATGGTGAGTGCATAGAGATGACTGGAACACCACAATCAATAACATCGACACCTTTATCAGCTAAGATATAAGCGATAGTTCCACCACCACCTATTCCTATTTTACCCATTTCACTATTTTGATAGGCGATATTGTTGGTTTCAAATAGGTTTCTAATGTATCCAACAAATTCAGCATTGGCATCTGAGGCTCCGCCTTTACTAGCACTGCCCGTGTATTTAATGACAGAGATACCATGTCCAATGTATGATTCATTGTTTTTTTCATAAGTGCTTGGATAGTTGGGATTATACCCACCTGTAACATCAGCTGATAGAACTCTTGTTGATTGAAATATTTCGTCAAGTAGACCTGGTTTATTACCAATCGTTTTATCTAAGATTTGCTCTAGGAAATATTCAAATGATCTTGATGACATACCGGTGTTGCCCATACTACCAATTTCTTCTTTATCGGCTAATAGGCAAATAGCTGTTCTTTTTGGATTATTTACATTTAATAAGGCTTTTAAACTAGTATAGGCACATACTCTATCATCTTGGCCATAACCAGCAACTAAGCTTTGGTCGAAGCCCAAGCTTTTAGCTTTTAAAGCTGGAACAAATTCTATTTCACTACTGACAAAATCTCTTTCAACAATGCCATATTTTTGATTTAATAAATTTAAAATATTTAATTTTACTTTTTCAGATATTTCTTCATCGGTTTCATAGGGAATACTACCAACTAAGATGTTTAAATCTTCACCACCGATGGCTTCGTCTAGTTTCTTTTTATTTTGCTGTGAAGATAGGTGGGGCAAAAGATCTGCTATTGTGAAGATTGGTTCATCTTCTTGTTCACCGATGTTGATTTCGATTTTTTTATTATCTTTGGTCATGATGATGCCATGCATACTTAAAGGAATATTAACCCACTGATATTTTTTGATACCTCCATAATAATGAGTTTTAAACATGGCAAGTTCAGCACTTTCATATAGAGGATTAGGTTTTAAATCTAATCTTGGACTATCAATATGGGCACCTACGATGTTAAAGCCTTTGGTTAAATCATCACTACCAATTACAGCAGCGTATATATTTTTATATCTATTTATATAGTAGACTTTATCGCCAGCTTTTAGGTTTTGTTCACTTTGAAGATTTTTAAAGCCATTTTCTTTTAAAATTTTAGTGAATTCTTGAACACATTCTCTTTCGGTTTTAGCTTTATTGATGAAGTCAATATAATCTTTAGCGAAAGTCATAATTTTATTTTTATCGATGTTTTTAGATTCCCAACCGTTTTTTTTAGGTCTGAATAATTTTTCTTTTAAAATTTGTGTGTTTGTTTTTTCCATAAAAACTCCTTTCCAGTTATATTATGGACTAATAACGTTTATTTAAACCACTTTCTAATAGAGGAATATTTTCTAATAAAACTCCAGTTCCTTCAACAACACATGTTAAGGGACTTTCAGCAACAAAAACTGGAACTTTTAATTCATGACTTAATAACTGATCAATACCGTCTAGTAAAGCTCCACCACCAGTAATAACAATACCTTTATCAATAATATCAGCTGATAGTTCTGGTGGAGTTTGTTCTAAAACTGACTTAGCGGTATTAACAATAACATAAGCGCTTTCTCTTAAGGCTTCCTCAACTTCTTCAGAGGTTAAAGTTATTGAATGTGGTAAGCCTGTGACTAAATCACGTCCACGAACTTCCATTTTTTCATTTTTTGAGCCAGGAAATACAGTACCAATTTGAAATTTGATTTCTTCGGCTGTTTGGTCACCAACTAAAAGTTTATATTTTTCTCTAATGTATTTAATAATGTCATTATCAAAAACATTGCCAGCTATTTTAATGGATGAAGATGTAACGATTCCGCCTAGTGATAAAACGGCAACGTCAGTTGTTCCACCACCAATATCAATGACCATGTTACCACTTGGTTTTGAAATATCCATGCCAGCTCCAACGGCAGCCACTTTTGGTTCTTCTTCAAGATAAACTTTTCTAGCTCCGGTTTTTTCAGCAGCTTCTCGGATGGCGTTTTTTTCAACTTGTGTGATGTTTGAAGGACAACAAATTAAAATTCTCGGTCTACCAAAGAAGCTCTTACCATTTACTTTTCTAATGAAATTATTTAACATTATTTCGGTAATTTCAAAATCGGCTATGACACCATCTTTCATTGGTCTTATTGCTTTGACTTGTCCTGGAGTTCGACCTAGCATTTCTTTAGCAGCAGTACCGACGGCAACTGGTCTTTTAGTTTCTTCATCAATAGCAACTACACTTGGTTCATTTAAAACTATTCCTTGACCTTTGATATAAATAAGAACATTAGCTGTTCCTAAATCTATTCCAATATCTTTTGAAAACATATTTATCACCCTTTTTCTTAAAATATTATATCATACCTAAGTTTGTTTGGATACTTTTAATGTGGTATTTTTAGACTTTTTTAGTTGCTTGGCTGCCTTTAATACGGTGGACTTGTATGTGAGACTAAAAATTTTTTTATAACCTGTTTATATAAATTATTATCTAATGTTTTTTACCTATCTTTTAAATCCTTATAAATGGTACTTTGAGAATGGCTAAATACTTGAGTAATCTGTCTTAGGGTATAGTTAGTTTTGATTATATAATTAGCTTCATTATATACTCTTTCTTTAACTCTTTTTTCCATGAAACCTCCTTTTGTTTAATTATATAGTTTTGAATATGGTTTCATGTTTAAAGAAAAGAAAAAAGTCTCGTTTAGTATTTATTATGTTTTTTTAATTAATGTTTATTTATTTTAACTGATTTTTTTGGTATTAATTTTATGAATTTACAAAAATACTAGAGGTTAATTACTCTCTAGCATTTTAGCTATCATTACTCCAACATTACTTCCTAATTGATTTTTTAAAGTTGGCAAATCTTCAGCATAATGTTTTTCTCTTTGAATTGCATTTTTGATGTTTGGTTCAAATTTTTTAAAATTAAGTTTGGCTTTTTTATATTGACATATGTCATGTAGCCTTTTTTCTAAGTATCTTTTTGAAGATGTAACATATTTATTTTCATACATTTTGGTTTTATCTTCTGTTTCGACCTCAGGAAAATGAAGCATAAGCCAAAATTCAAATGTAGGGTTACTTACATATAAATTAACATTATTATCCTTACAAAACTTAACGACCTCATCATATTGATAATCTTTGAAATTTTGTTTATCTCTATCGATAACAATATTTAATTTATCAACATCTTCTACATATGTGACATCTTGAGCTGCATAATATACTGGAAAATTTTGCGCTAAATCCTTATAAATTTCACTTTTAAATAAGTTTAGAAATAATTCGTCTAAATCTTCTTTTTTGATTTTATAATTATCATTTTTATATATTGCTATTAAATCTTGATGTATAGCATTAATATCTATTTCATAATCATTTTCACGAATAAAATTATCTATTTTATTTTTTAACTCTAAGACTGTTATTTCTCCTTGTGTATTATTTAAAATAAATTCCTTAATGATTTTTACAATAAATGTGGGATGACTATTATTAATTGATGCATAATCTCTTAATATATTTATAATTGTTACATTTTCTGTAATAATAGATTTATTTAAACCATCAAAGTATAGTGGTTCTGAGTTACTTCCTTCTGAAGCTATAAAATATTTTGGTTTATAATTTTCTGTTTCAGATTTTCTATTAGCTGCGAATGTTTCATTAATCCTCATAATTAAAATCTATTTTGGCGATAGCGCCAAATCTTCCTTCTAAATATGCTTTATCTATTTTTTTATCAAATCGTGCAGCATCTTTAAATTCTTCTAAAGAATAAAGTTTTGAAGCTCCGTTTTTATCTTTTTCAGTAAACCAAATTTCATCTCTACGAACCAATTTAAAATTAAGAGTTTTTAATTCATGAGTGGTGATTATTAATTGGTTAGTTGTATTAGAATTTAAAAAGATTTTTAATAATCCTTCAACTAGAAGTGGGTGCAGGCTACTATCTAATTCATCGATTAAAAATAATTTATTATTAGTTAGTAAAACATCTATTAATTCTAATATTCTAATAGTACCGTCTGATTCATCATAGGCGCCAAAAGTGTTGCTATTATTTTCATGTAAAAATTTTAAAGTGCGAACTTCATATGAATTATCTGTTTTCTTTTCAATTGTATATAAATCATTTTCTATTCTTAGTGTGCACATTAGATTTTTATATCGCATAGATAACATTTCTATTTCGTTTAATAAATTTGCATAATCTTGGTCAGATAATTTTGATTTAATGTTATTGATATTATTTTCTTCTGTTTTTATATCAGTAATATTTATATCTAATGCTTTTAAAATTTTAATGATTTTATTTTTATTTTTGATATAATCAATATCAAATAATTTATGAGTAGTTGGTCTAATAATTACTGTATCTTGTATAATAAATTTATAAACGTTATAAATATCTTCAAAATAAGTATCAATATTTCCGGACATTATTAACCTTCTAATCATTTCACTTAGAAATAAATTTTGATTATTCTGTCTCATTTCTTCTAAACAATTAATGAAAGTATAATGTTCTTTGTCTAAAATATCTGAATAGTATTCCTTTTTTATAATATCTCTTTCAAATATTTTTTTCTCTTTTTTCTTGGTCATATCAATTAACCATTCTGAGATTATCTCTCTTTTAAAAATATTAATTTCAAAACCATATGAATATAATTTATTATTAAGAGATAATTCGTATTCAAAATATGAATTATCATTTTTATTTGAATCTATACCTCTATAATATTGATTGTTTATTAACGATAGTATTCCTTTTTTAATTAAAGTTTGAACAATACTCATAGCTAATATAAGATTGGATTTTCCAGAGCCATTTGCACCAAATATACCTGAAAACTTTAATATTTTATGACTGTTTTTTTCAATAATATGATTTTCGTTATTTCTTACTTTACTTGCTATCATTGAGAAGTGTTGCAAATCTTTAAATGACCTAAAGTTCTTTATTTTAAACCCCATTAACATAAAATAGCCACCTTTCCTTAGTATAATTATATTCTATTTTTTCACATTTGTGAATGGTATTATACATTAATTTTGTTAAAAAAGCAATCATTTTACGATTTTTTCACATTTAATTACAAAAAAAAGAGTGTTAATTACTCTTTAATTTGTCGATTGTTTTATTAAAGCAATTTTCAGGGTTAACATATTTACCATCAATAGTGATTTCAAATAGTACATGTTTTCCTAAATCTTTTTCTAAGTTAGATTCACCAGCTTTACCAATAACGGTACTTTGCGCTACAGTATCGCCTTCTTTAACAGTGACTTCACTTAAGCTTTGGTATGTTGTTACAATATTGTTATCATGTTCAATAGTAACTATTTTACCCATTAGTTTATCTTCTTTAATTGATGTTACGGTGCCTGGTAAAACACTTACAACATCAAAGGTGTCATTGATACCACCATAAGCTACACCATTATTTTGAATATAAGTTGTATCATAATTTATGATAGCATTTTGCTGTGTCTTTTCATCGCTTTGATAATCATAGAAGTTATTTAAGGATTTGACTTTTTCATTATTATATGGTCTTGTAATGGTTGCGGACGTACTGACAACTGATACAACATTATCATCAAATAGTTTAGATACATAGTTTAAATCTTCTTCTTTAGGTGTTTTTAGAGATTTTTGAGATAAATCAGCATACCATAATCCACCTAGTAGTAACACACTTATAGCGATGCACATACTGTAAATGGCTGTTTTTTTTAGTTTTATTTTTTTCATTTTTTTCACCTCTACTATCATTTTGGATAGTTTTGGGTATTTTATACTAAATTTTTTTTATTTCGGTATTTTGATAATAGTGTTTTAATATTTGGTCATATTTATATCCTTCTTTAGCCATACCATTTGCGCCATATTGACTCATGCCAACACCGTGACCAAAACCTTTAGTGGTGATGGTTATTTTATTCTCATTTTGAACTATATCAAAATAATTGGAACGAAGTGATAATTTGGTAGCCACATCTCTACCATTTAGTTCTTGATTATTTATTTTTAGTTTTTTTGTTCGGCCTGTCGATGTTTTTTCAGTAACTTCGATAACTAATTTTTCATTATAAGGTAAATTTAATTTGCTATAAAAATCTTTTAAATCAAAGGTATATGTATCAGTATAGACAGGGGAAGCCTGGTCCCATTTACTATCAACACTTCTTAGATAGGGAAGGGCAGAGACAAAAATTTCTTCACTATTTTCCGTTTGACCGCTACTAGTTGAGAAAAACATGGCATTTACTATTTGTCCCTTATAAGTTAAATATTCACCACTTGTTTCTTTAATAGCGTTTTTTATTTTATTTATTTTTTCTGTATATTCATCTTTCCAATTTGCTTTTAACTGTTCATCGGTTAAATATACTTGGTTTGAGGTCGTATTTAATACATCATAGTCTTTATCTTTAGTTGCTGTCATTTGGTACATGGCATAACTTCTTGAAGCAACAGCTTGAGCTTTTAGAGCTTCTAACTCAAAGGTGGCAGGCATTTCACCGGCGACGACACCTTTTATATATTCTTCAAAAGGTATTTTAGTTATTTGACCTGTTTTTTCATTTTTGACTCTAATAGTATTATTGGTGACATATTTGAATTTTATTTCATCGGTTTGGACAAAAATTTTTACAAACAAAAAAGGTATTATAATAACTAATAGAGTTACGATAATGAGCTTTTTCATATCTTAGTTCCTTTCTATATAAATTTCGTACTCTCGAAGAAATCATAGAAAAAATTAACGACTAAGTATGATAAAGCCATAGCGACTATTAGATATAATACCCTAGATGAATAGTATCTATTCTTTTTAAATATGCCGGATATATTTAGACTTTCTAAAGCCCAAATTGTGATTATGACGGTTACAATGTATATAAGTCCTTTTAGTGCCATTATTCTTTATAGTTATCTAACATTTCAATACGTCTTTGGTGACGCTCTTGATTACTAAAAGGGGTTTTTAAAAATACATCTGTAATGTCTTTAGCTCTAATAAGTGGCATATTTCCGTTAATGGCTATGATGTTAGCATCGTTGTCCTTTCTTGTGTATTTAGCTTCTTTGATGTTATTTACTTTTGCACATCTTACTTTTTTTACCTTATTACAAGCGATGCTTATACCGATACCACTACCACAGATAGCGATACCTTTTTCAACTTTGCCATCACGAACAGCTTTTCCTAGTTTGAAACCATATTCAGGATAGTCATGACTGGTTTTATCATCACAACCATAGTCAATAACAGTATATCCTTTTTTAGTTAAATATTTTGTAAGTTTTTGTTTTAAATCATAACCTCTATGGTCACTAGCGATTCCTATTTTATTATCAGGAATGTTTAAGTCTAAGATTGTTTTTTCTTGATAATCATTTTTGACAATATCTTTTAAAGATGTTTCTTTTTCTTCCATAACCCATCCTCCTTTTTATAAGTATATCATCTATTTGTGAAAAGTTTAAGAAAAAAACATTTACTTTTTTCAGCAAATGTTTTATTTTACGAATGGAAGTAAAGCCATGAATCTAGCTTTTTTTACTTCATTAGCAATATATCTTTGGTGTTTTGCACAAGCACCAGTGATTCTTCTTGGTAAAATTTTACCTTTATCTAAACTGATATATTTTTTTACAGTATCGTCTTTATAACTAACGTGTTTTCCTGCACACATTTGACATACTTTTCTTTTTCTTCTACGAAATTCTGCCATATTTATCCTCCTATTCTAAGAAATTATCATCAATTGAGACATTGTCTCCAAAATCAGCAAAAGGATCATCAGCAATATCGACATCATTCATAGGTGCGGCTGCAGGAGCATCATTATAATCATATGGTGTAGTGTTATTAGCTCTTGCTTCAGCTTGGCGTCTTGTATCTAAGAATTGAATGTTATCAGCAACGACATCTGTAGTATATCTTCTACTACCGTCCCCAGCTGTATAACTACCTGTTTGAATTCTTCCTTCAACAGAAACCCTGCTACCTTTATCTAAGTAATTGGCAACGTTTTCTGCTTGACGGCGCCATACAACGATGTTTATGAAGTCTGCTTCTCTTTCTCCGTTTGCATTATTAAAAGTTCGGTTGACTGCAAGAGAGAATCTAGTATAAGGAACATTACTTCCTGTATATCTTAATTCTGGTTTGGCCGTTAATCTACCAACTAAACATACTCGATTCATAAAACTACCTCTTTCCTTACTGTTCTACTTTTGTAATTAAATGACGTACGATGTCATTATTGATAAGAGCTAAACGGTCAAATTCTTTAATAGCTTTGTCGTCTTTAGATTCAATTTCAAAAACGAAATAATATCCGCTTTTAAAATCTTTGATTTCATAAGCTAATTCTCTTTGTCCCATGTTTTCTTCTTTAGTTAATTTACCACTATTTTTAGTGATGATTTCTGAAAAGTCTTTAACTACTTTTTTTACTTCATCTTCACCTAATGTTGGTCTTACGATAAACATGATTTCATAGTTTCTCATTTCTTACACCTCCTTGTGGTCTATTCGGCTTTTTTCATAAAAAAGCAAGGAGTAATTTAATTACTCGGCTATGATTATACCAAAATTTATGAAAAAAGTAAACTGTTTATGTTTACTTTTTGTATGAATTTACTGAACAGAAATAGTTTTGAAAGGTAATTTTTTCGTTTTTGTAAAGTTTATGTTTTGTTTTTAAGTTTTTAATTTTCTTGTATCTTGTTTGATTTGATAATTTAATAATTAGTTTTCCTTTTAATTTAAAATTATAACCTAGAAAAGTAAATCCGTGTTTTATGTTTGTGATTTCAGCTTTGTTATTATTTAATTTCAAGCTATATTGTTCTAATTTGTGTTCTATTTGTTTTAAACAATATTTTAAATACTCTTTATCTTTATGAATTAAAATGAAGTCATCCATATAACGAATCATATATTTAATTTTTAAATCATGAATAATATAATAATCGACTTCTGACAAATAATATGTAGATAGTATTTGTGAGGATAAGCCACCAATAGGAAGTCCCTTACCTTTTTCATAATAAGGTATATTTTTTAAATCATTATTTTCTTTAATTACTTTTATCTTTTTGTTCACATATTCATAATCCGTACTATCAATGATTTTACACACGATATCATATTCATCATTATCTAGTTTTCCTTTAAGCATACTTTTTAACTTATTATGGTCAATGGTATAAAAATATTTAGATATATCCAATTTTAAAATGTAAAACTCACTATATTTTTTGTTTAAGTTTAAATATTTTTTTAATAATTTAATGCCATAGCTAGTGCCCATATTTTTCCTAGTGGCCACATTTCTAATGTCTAAATACTTTTCTAATTTGGGTATTAATATCGTTCTAGAAATATAGTGATTAATTAGTTTATCCACTAAATTTAAACTCATAATAATTCGTTCTTTGGGTTCACATATTAGAAAAATATTATACTTCTCTTTATCAAAATTCTTTATTTTATTCAAAGCTCTAGTAATATTTTGGATTTTATATTTTTCAAAATTATATAATTT
>CALVXV010000019.1 GCA_944371685.1 uncultured Bacilli bacterium
TTTTAATAAATGCAAGATTTTTATCAAAAAAAATGGGTTTTATATAACTATTCACTTATAGGCTTTATGTTGCCTTTTTTTATTTTTACTGATATATTAAAAAAAGAATAATACGAGGCGAGTAACATGATTAATTTTATCATCTGTGATGACAATGAATTTTTTTTGATGGACATTTGTAAGGTTGTAGATGATTTTTGCAATAAAAAAAAATATAAATTATAAAATATATCCTTTTAAAAGTTATAATTTTGAATTTACTAAAATTATGGATGAGGAACTAGATAATAAGGTGTATATACTTGATATTGAAACACCATCAGGTAATGGAATTGATATGGCTAAGAAGATAAGAAATAAAGATTTGAATTCTTTTTTGATTTTTATTAGTTCATACACTGAAAAGTATATGCGTAAAGTGGCACGCAGTGATACGATGATTATTGGATATATTTCTAAAAGGAAAGATTACGAAGAAGAATTAATAAAGAGATTAAAGAAAATTTTTAAATTAGGTTTTCAAAAAAATATTATAAGGTTTAAAGACCAGGGGATTATTTATACTTTTGATATGAGGTCAATTTATTATATAAAAGCTGATAGTAAAAAAAGAAGAAGTATCATATATTCACAAAACGGAATTACAGAAGTTAGAATCACTTTAAAAAAACTTAAACAAATTTTAGATTATCGTTTTGAATATTCACATAGAGGTTGTATTATTAATCACGAGCAAGTCATTTATATTGATACAGTAGTTAAAGTGATTAAATTTAAAAGTGGAATGACAATAAATTTATTATCTGATAGTTTTATAAAAAAAATAAGATTACAACAAACGCAAATACATTTCATGTAATAAAATCATGGTTTCATGTAATTTTTTTTGGTATGTGCTAACAAAAATGAAAATGACGTGTTAAAATTTTTATTGTAGTAAAGGTTGTGATATTGTGATTAAAAAATAATTAACTAAATAATTTTAAAGCAGTAGAAGGAGTATATGATGGTAGTAAAAGTAATAATTTCAGGGGGCGTTAGTAAAACAGTAAACAAAGTATATATGGAAATGATAAATGCTTATAAATATAAAGAGTTTTATAATAGTTTATATAAAAATTTCATTAAAGATGTAATAGGTATGAAAAATATTAAAGAAGTAACAAGTAATGATATTGATTATTTTTATGCATATTTAAAAAATAAAACACATAATGGTCATTTTTATAGCAATAGTTATATTAAAAAAATTATGAATTTATTAAAAAAATATTTGATTATGCTATTGAAAAGAAATATATAAATACAAATTTAGTAGAAATAAAATTATATTTCATTAAAAATATTGATTAATATTGAAATTACATATATACTTAAAAATAGGTGATACAATGAAGCGAGTTAATATTTTAATGACTATTTTATTTTTTAGTTTGTTTTTGACTGGATGCGGAAAACAAACTTTAAAATGCTCGAAAACCGAGGAGTTAGAAGCTGGAAAAGCAATTGAAAAACAGACTATTGTTTTTGAGAATAATAATATTAGTAAATATAGTGCAAGTATGCAATTTAAGGTTAATGATGAATATAAAGATTTTAAAAATACACTGTTTGAGAGTTTAGAAAATTCTTTTAAAGAATATGATAATCAAGATGGTATAAAATACAATGTAAAAAAGGATAATGATAATATTCTAATTACAATTGAAGGCGACTATAGTAAAATGAATTCAAAAGCGCAAGAAAATTTAAAATTACTCAAAAGTAGTTCATTAGACAAGGCTTTGGAATCTTTGGAAAATGATGGATATAATTGTAAACACTAATTTTGGGTGTTTTTTTTCAAACAAAAAAATGAGCAAATTTAAGCTCATTTTTTTAAACCTATTTCTTTGAATACTTTATCCAAATCATTGGTTTGGTTAGTATATCCGTTAATTTCAGTTGCTACTTTTTTGTCTTTAATAGCTAAGGTAAGTGGCGTTCCCCAATCTGAATTATCATCAAAGTAACTTAATGATGATAATACATCTTGAACATCTGTGTTATCCATAGTGTCAATTTCTAAGATGTAAACTGGAAGATCGTTTTCACCTGCATATTCATTAACGAATGGTAAATATTGTTTACAGTAGCTACATGTAGATTGAGTGATTACCATGACAAATGGAGTATCACTATTATATAGACATTCATATTGGTCATATGTTAGCTTGGCTAGATTTGGATATTCTTCATCTGTTTCAGTATTACAAGTGAATTTAATAAATCCAGAATCTTTTAAGAATTGAGAAATATCATCACTATTTTTTAAATTTTTATCTAAACCATCAGTTACTTTTCCATTTTCAACAATCACTAAAGCGGTATCATCATATGATACTTTATCTGTTTTTAAATCTTTTTTTATGTTTTTTAAATCAGAATTAGAAAGTTCATCACTAAGATAATAAATGCCTCTGCCGCTTTCTTCGGCAGCTTTATTTAAAGATTTCTTTTCGTCATCACTTAGTCCATCAGAGATAGCTAAGGCATATTTATCATCTTGTTTTGATAAACATTCATATTGTTTATAGTTTATACTACCTAATTTACTATAATCTTTATCAGCTTTAACGCTACAGGTAAATGTTTTATCAGCTTCTGGCCATAAAGCAATTATTAGTATTACTGCCACAATTAAAATTATTGAAATAAAAAATATTAGCATTCTTTTGTTTTCATTCATATTGTACCTCTTCTTTCCTTTTATATAATAACATATTTAAGGTTTTGTTATCAATATTTTGGTATGAAATTTTAATGAAAATGCTTAGTTTTTAGTGAATTTTTTAATAACTTCGCTTAGATGATTTATAGTATCACTAGCAAGCATACTCACACTACCTTTGTCTTTTTCGGCAAGCATTCCAGCTAGGCCATTAATATATGCGGCTAGAGCTACTGTTTTTAAAGTTGGTTTTAAATATCCAAGAAGTCCAATTATAATGCCTGATAAAACATCTCCACTTCCAGCAGTTGCCATCCCTGGACATCCCGTATTAACAATATATACAATGTTTCCATCTGTAATAATTGTCGCTGGACCTTTTAATAATAAAGTTATTTGATGATTTTTGGCATAATTTTTAGCAATATTGATTTCATCTTTAATTATTTCTTCAATTGATAGACCTGTTAATCTGGAGAATTCTTTAAGATGTGGGGTTAATATTAAATTAGGTTTTAAGTTTTTTGTTTTAGCGATAGTATTTAGCCCATCAGCATCAATGACCATTGGTATATGATAATTGTTAATAATATAGTTTAAAATTTTTTCATTATCTTTAGTTTGATTCCAACCTATTCCAATTAATAAAGCGGTAACTTTTTCTAATGATTTATCAATTGAATCTTTATTATATATCATTTGGCCATTTTGATCTGGGATTGGATAAATGGTACTTTCTAACAGATACGGACTGATGCTGGAAATTATACTATTAGGTGTTATTATTCTAGCAACTCCAGAACCAGAAGTTAAAGCGGATAAACTTAGATTAGCTAATTTGACAGAGCCGCTATAGTTTTGACATCCACCTAATATTCCAACTAAACCATAATTACCTTTATTACTATTGTTTAACCTTTTAGGAATATATTCTTTAAAATCACATTCTTCTAGCAAGTAATATGTTTCTCCAACAATTTCTATGTCAATGTTTTGAACTACTAATTTATTGATTTTATCTTTTGCCATATTTAATAAATGGCCTGGTTTTAAAGCTCCTATAGCTACAGTTAATGTGGAATTAATGCAGGTTGTAGCAAGGCCATTATTTGCATCAAGCCCACTATTTATATCTATACTGATGATGGGTTTGTTTGAATTATTCATTTGATTAATGATGGTTTCAATATGTTTTGGGAGCATTCCACTAAAACCTATTCCATATATTGCATCGACCAAAAGGTCATATTTTTGAAAATTAAAATTGTTTTCATATATATAAATGGGTATTTTATTTTTTATGCATAAATTAAAATAGTGTTTCCCCTCTTTGGAAAATTTATTTTCAGTCAATAGTATTTCGACTTGATGACCATTTTCATATAGGCGATTAGCTAAAGCATATCCATCACCGGCATTATTGCCCGTACCGGCGACGATTAATATTTTTCCTTTGAAATTATAGCTTTGCATCACAGCTATAGCTGCTTTATCCATTAATTTTAATGATGACATTTTGTTTTGAATGGTATATTCATCACTTTTTTTCATATTTTCTTTAGATATTACTTTTTGCATATATATCACCCTATGTTCATTATACACCAAAATTTTAATTTATTATTAGGTTTGAATAGGAATGTTTACTTAATTTTGGTAATTATGAATATTATTTTTTAGGAGGTAAAATTTTTATATGAAATATTTGGTGTTACTATGTAAAGGTTTTATTATTGGAGTAGCTAAAATTATACCTGGAGTTAGTGGGGCTATTATAGCTATGAGTTTTGGGGTTTACGAAAGACTTGTCAGTATTATGTCAAAGCCAACAAAAATAAGGCTTAACGATATAAAATTCTTGATCTTTTTAGGGATTGGTGCGGCTTTAGGTATAGGTCTACTTAGTAAGGGTGTAAAATGGTGTCTAACCGCAGCGTATTTTCCAACTATATTACTTTTTACAGGCTTAATTTCTGGTGGCTTGTCAGATATTTTACATGAAGTAAACAAAGATAAATTAGGCTTGACTAAAGTTTTAATTTTTGCAGTATGTTTTAGTCTGGTTTACTATTTAATTAATATGAATGGTATGAATATAGAAATGACTGGTGGTGGATTATTTTTTCTAATTGGAATAATTGAATCATTAACAACTATTATCCCCGGTATTAGTGGGACGGCTATTTTTATGGCTCTAGGATGGTATGAAAATCTTTTGGATATATTTGAAAAGATGTCATATTTAAAATTTGATACATCTATTTATTTCTTTTTATTTGGTTTTATTGTTAGTACTATTATGATATCCAAATTAATTACTTGGCTTTTTAGTAATTATAAATCAATTGCATATACAGCTGTGTTGGCATTTATGATTTCTTCTTTATTGATTATGATTCAAAATGCGTTTTCGATTAGTTTTACTATTTTAGAATTTATTTTGGGAATGATATTTTTTATTATTGGAATTATAGGAACGAAAAAAATTAATAATCTTTTTAGCAAATTCTAAAGTTTATTTCATATGATTAGTTAGAGGTGATAATCTGAAAAAAATTATATTGTTCATGAATATGTATGCCTTAAATGAAAGGAATGAAACTTAATATGGAAAAGAAACTGCCAAAGGTATATGCGAATAAAATTGAAGCTAAAGCTGGCAATAATGAGGATGTATATTGCTCCTTTGATACTAAAACTGAAAGAACGGTTTTAACTTCAAATAAATTAAAAGGAAAAAATGTGAATCAAAAACTAAATGAAATATTTACTTCGGCAAATTACATTTATAAGGCTGATGTTAAATTAACTTTAAAAGATAGTACAGTTACTAAAAGAATTGTTGGTCGTAATGCTACGCATTTAATTACAATTGATAATGAATTAATTCCTTTGTCCGATATTATTGACGTTGAACTTCAATAAAATTTAAAAAGACTGAAATGTGATAATTACATTTCAGTCCTTTAATTTTTAAGTGGTCGGGAAATAGGAAAGTCATTGAAATACTTAACTTGGTGTGATAGTATATATAAGAGATAACTTATTTTTGTTTGATACTAGAAACATGATAAAATACTTTTAGGTTGTGGTAATTAATGTTAAGTAAATTTGAATATAGTAAAAACTTTTTGAAAAATGATGATTTATTGATTTGCCCAATTTGTAAGGAAAAATTAATCTTGATGGATCATTCGTTAGTATGTAAAAATAAACATACCTATGATATTTCAAAAAAAGGCATTACTACCCTTGTTTCTCATAGTCATATTAAAGAAAGCAAAATATATAATTATGAGTTATTTTTAAATAGAAGAAATTTTATTCAAAAAATGTACTATAAAGATTTATACGATGAAATAATTCATATTATAAATGAGCATTTTAACAATAAAATTAATATTGTAGATTTGGGGTGCAGCGAGGGTGCTCATACCATGAATATATTAAATTTACTAGAGCAAACGTATATGTATTATGGATTTGATTATTCTAAGGTAGCAATTGATATGGCTAGTTGTTACAATTCTGATGTCAGATTTTATTTTGTGGCGGACGTCAATAATGTTCCTATTAAAGATAATTCTATTGATTTAATTATTGATTTATTATCTCCATATAATCAGTCGGAAATAAAAAGATTGTTAAAAAATAATGGTGTATTTATTAAAGTTGCGCCTGGAAAAGATTATTTAAAGGAAATGAGAGCTGCTGCAAATATTTCTACGTATGATAAAGATGAAGAAGTGGAGCAAAACTTGAATAAAAACTTTAAAGTAGTTAAAAAAAAGCATATTTTAAACACTTTCCCAATTACTAAAGATGATTTTAAACTATTATTAAAAATGTCGCCAATGTACAACGATAAAGTATTTAAGGTTCCTAAGATAATAACAATAGATTTAATGGTATATATTATGAATGGAGAAAAATTATGATTTCCAAATGTGTAAGTAAAAAATATGTGTATGCAATATTCATTTTGTTATGTTACCTATATTTGTGATTAAAAATAATATAACGATATTTTGAATGATAATGTAGGTAATTTAACAGATGAACGTATGAAATATTATAAAAAAACAAAAATACCACAAATAAACATGGTATTTTTTTAAGAATAAAAGGTAAAATTTTACTTTAAAAAACTAACTTATCATGATAATATATAAAATAATATTTTAGATAGGAGAATAATGCTATGAAAAAAGGTTATAAAAGTGAAAGTTATTATGATGTTACACCAATATCTATGACTTCTAATTTGTTAGATATAGCGGATATGCTAAGATGTTTAAGAAAGCCTAAAATAGCTTTGCTAGATGGTAAAAATATTAACGAATTATTATATAAAGGAAAAAGACCATTTTTAGAAAATTCTTTTAGTCTAACTTCTATACCTTTTATACCTTATGATTTATTACAAAAAATTGAAATAGTTAGTAAACATAAAGAAATGGACTTTAATTCATTTATAAATTTAGTTAATAATTATTTATCTACTCTAGATCCATTTGATATTCCAATATTATTTGATAACACACTAGACATTGAGGGTGGCTATTGTAACCATTTATATTTGGGAAAAGACGAAGAAATAAAAAAACTTGTATTTACAGAATTTGTTATAAGTCAAAAACTTTCTGTATTAACTTCTGGAATATATGCGCATGAGGTTGTACACTCTCAATTAGAGTTTAATAACGGAGTAAATAATTATATTCATAGCGAGGTTTTACCTATATTCTTTGATAAATTAACGGCTTTATATATTAATGATAATTATGAAACTCTAAAAATTAATGAGAAATTAAGGTTTATTAGATTATTTAATGCAATAGATAGTTATAAAAATAAAGGATTATCACTATATCATAAAACTAAATTATCTATGGGAATTATATCTATTTTAGAGGCAGAGAAGTTGTTTGATAAATATTTATACGGAACTAATAATGACAAAGATACTATAATTTTAAAAATAAATGATGTTTTATTAGGAAATATAAAACTCGAAGATTTGCTTAAAGATACCGAAATATCTATCAATAGTTGCCAAGACAAGAAATTAATTAAAAGAAAAATGAACGGTTTACTTTAAATAAAAATCAATATATAATCAAAATAAAGGAGATGGTTATATGTATAGGTTTAAATACTATTATAAAGATGGTAGTACAAGATTAAGTGATAATGTTTACAATGATGTCCAAAATTTTGATAGTGAAATTCAAAAGCTAACTAAAAACAAAGATTTTAAAACTACTTATGCTGAAAAACAAGATTTGAATAAATTCTTAAAGTTAGCAATAAATGAATATGAAAAAAGTTTTAATGATATTTATCGTATAGATATTATTGATAATAATACTAATGAAATACTAGACTATGTAGACAAAAGTGAGTGTTTAGTTAATGGAAAAAAAGGACATTTATTGTATGATCCAGTAAGTGGTGAAGCCATAAATGCAAGAATTGATAAAACAAATGATAATGATACTTATAGGTTTAAATTTTATTATAATGATGGTACAAATGGTTTAAGTGGCGGATATGCTACACGTCCAACGGCACTTTACAATGATTTTGATGGCTTGTTAGACTGGGATGAATTTGACAACCTATCCGAGGAAGATATGACAACAAAAAAACTATTAAAATTAGCTGTAAGAGCATATAAAGGTTTTGAACCTGATTTTCATCGAATAGAAATAATTAACGATAAAACAAATGAAGTCGTTGATTATATAGATGTAAAGGAGGTGAAATAGAATGGCTAAAAATTATTGGTTTAGTGCGGATGAAGATACTGGTGATGTAGTTGCAAAAACAGAAATAAAAAGTGACGGTAAAGTTAGACGTTATGAATATACTAAACCAGATAACATTAAAGCTGGTCATGGGGATACATCTTATCAAAGTTACAAAGATTTTGAAGATGATAATCCTGATTGGGAAAGAGATAAAAATGATCCAAGAAGCATTAATCGTCGCTGGTATGGAAATGGCTATGATTTAGCTTTAGAAGTACTAAATAATTTATCTTTAGAAGAATTACAAGAGCTTTTAGAAGTATCATCAGAAAATTATGTCCACACTTCTGAAGAAATGTTAGTAAGAGGTACTCATAAGCAATTAGTTCTTAAATAATCAGATTTATTACTAAAACTTATTTGCTGACAAATAAGTAACACACTACGATATTGGCAAAGCTAATAACGATGTGTGCCAAATGGATCTCCCTTTGGAAACCCAAAACAACACATTTATCAATTAATAAACTGGACCCCATTTAATGGACAATAAAAAAAAGCAAGTTATTGTCCAAGTTGAAATTATTATAAACTGATTTTGAAAGGAGAAATCAGTTTATGTATTATAATGATAAAGAAATAGCTTTAAATCAAATTTTAAAAAATATTCAATTGTTGGAAAATCAAATATCAGAAATAATTGTATCCTATTATATTCCTATACCGTTAAAAATTAATGGTATTAAAGTTAATATGAGTTTATTTGATTTAATGCAACTAATAATATCTGATTATAAAAATGTGGTTCTTAAAGATTTTTATGAAGGGCTTGACTAGTCCTTTTTTAGTGGATAGTCGCCTGTCATTGTATATTTATAATATTCACTAGGAGATAATTTAGCTAAATTCCACTGATACCTATCATTATTATAGTAATCAATATAATCATCAATTACCTTTTTGACATCTTCTATAGTATTACAATTACTTAAATCTATCTCATCTTTCATATGACCATGAAATGACTCTTGTGGGGCATTATCCCAACAATTAGCTTTTCTAGACATTGATTGTCTTAGTTGCGAATTATTTAATAATTCTTTAAACGTATATGCTTTATAGTGTATACCTTGATCAGAATGTATTAAAGCATCGGTTTTTAATTCATGTTTATGATTATTCATTAATATATTAATAGTTTCTAAAACAAAATCTTCTTTCATATTTGAACTTACTACATGAGCTAATATTTCTTTTGTATAGGCATCCTTTATACTCGATAAATATGCTTTATTTCCTCGACCATAAAATAGATAAGTAATATCGGTTAACAGTACATATCTTGGACCATATTCTCTAAATTTTCTTTCTAATAAATTTTCGGCAACTTCAGACACTTCTGACTCCTTTAACATTTTCTTATAGGGATTGGGTTTCCTTATTGGACATTTCAAATTATATTTTCGCATTAATCTTTGTATCTTTTTTCTATTCATAGGTGTGCCATTGTGTAGTAATCTCATATGAATACTTCGACTACCTTTTTTGTAACCCCTATAATTATATGCATCTAATATTAATTCAAAGTCTTTTCTATCTTTTTGTTCTATTGGATTATCTTCATTTTGCCTTTTGATAAATTCATAATAACCAGATCTAGATACTTGGGCTATTTTACATAATAAAGTTATATTTAATTCATTATTATCATTCTTTATAGTTTGGCTAATTATTTCGTATCTTTTTCTTGTAGGGACTTCAGCCAAAAATTTTCTCTCCCTAAAAATATCATTTTTTTTAAAAATTCATTTTCTTGTTCAAGTAAAGCATTTTTATGCTTTACTAATTTTAATTCTTCCTCTAAAGTTAATTCTTTTTTACTATTAGTAAACGGTCTACCACTATGTCCTTTTCTATTATCTTCAATACCTTTGTTTGTTATGCGATGATAAAAGCTAAAAATTCTTGAACTTCCTAATGCTTTTGTATCAAATCCAGCATTTCTAAAAATTTCAGTTGGTTTCTTCCCATCATCATATTCTCGTAAAAATAGTTCTTTAAATTCTCTTGTATAAGTAATCGCTTTCGAAGAAACATTTTTTACATAAGGATTATCTTGCAATTGTTTTAATTGCTCATCTGTAAAAATTATTATTGACATTCTATCACTCCTCAGTGATATATTATCACAAAAAAGCTATGATACCTTCATTATTTATCATAGCTTTGACGTGTTTTTTTCTTTGTCCGAATTTTGGGGTCCAATTCAATAACCTTTCACTTGTTTCCTAAAAAAATGAAAAATTGTATAGTCTCTTAAAAAATAAAAATAGCAAATATTAACTGTAGCAATAATTTTTCATAAGGCATAATTAATTTAGTCTTAAATTAAGTTTTAAAAAATATTGCTGAAAAGCAGAATAGTTACCAATCTCGTTAATCATATATCTATAAGGCAGTTCAGTTACATAAATCATTTTAAAACCATTATCAGTCTTATACACTTGTATATTAACGTCATCAATAGAAACGAAAAACTGAGAATCGTAAAATTCTATATTTTCACTATTGTAATTATTTTCAAACCATAGCTTTACTTGTTCAAAAGAAGAATTTGAATATAGAATAATAGTTCCAAAAGAATCATAATCATTCACACTAAAATCAATCATTCTTGAACCACAGCCTTTAACCTTAAACAAATCATTATCAAACACGTTTATTGGTTTCAAAATATTTGAAATCATTTCTTTATCATTATCATGAAAGCAATAATTTTTCTCGTTGAATTTGTACAAAGTTACTTGACCTTCTCTATCAATTGTATGATCTTCAGAATATAAATTATCATAACTATTTTTAAGTTTACTATAACTATTTTTAAGCTCTACAAAATATATAGTAACTAATAATACAACAAAAATTATTTTTAGCAATGCAAAAACATTTTTTTTAAGCATAATCTCATCACTATCTTTCTATAATAAAAGAAATATAAATTTATATTTTTTTATTATATCATACAAATTAATTACTCAACAATTAATTTTCCTTATTATATTCATTAGCAACAAATTGTAAAAATGCTATAGAAAATATTGCCAATTCTTCTGTATAATTACTCTCTGGATTAAGTAGCATTCCTCTAAATTTTTAATCTAGCTAAACATCAATACACTTAAAATTGTATGTGATTTAATAGCCTGATATTATTATTTTACTCACATTTATATCCAATTCCTGTATAATACTTTTTAGCAATTTTAAAAGATGGTATATCATTTTCATCTAAAACAAACTGTTTATAATCAGAATCATTAATATCTTCTCTTTCTTTCCATTCCAATAAATAGCCTTCATAATTTACCCAATAAGTACTTGGGTAATCAATAACTCTGCTAAAGATTGTCTTAAAAGCTTCTGAAGTTTTATTATGATCAACTCTTTTATAATACCCCTCTACTTTTTTAATAATATCCCCGCGACCCTTAAAAGTTACCTGATTTATTATTGAAACATTTGATAATTCTATATATTCTTTATCAATACATATCAATGTAGTATTAAAACTTTTAAAAATAATTGTAAGACAAATTATACAAATAATAATTACAATAGATATAGTTAATATTATAAAAAGATTTTTTTTATTCATAAAACTTTTTCTCCTTAATTACTATTATTATATCATAATGAAGGAGAAAGAAAGCAAACTTTAAAATGAAAACCAACGTTATTGCTATTTAGAGTCAGCATTGGAGCAGAACATGGTCATGAGCATTGGAATAACATAGACCATTATTTACATGATGATGAACATTCTGACAAAATGTATAGAAAAAAATGATCAAAAGCTTATTAATGGTCATTAGTCATTTTTTGAATATGATTTAGCTTTAGAAGTACTAAATAATTTATCTTTAGAAGAATTACAAGATCTTTTAGAAGTATCATCAGAAAATTATGTCCACACTTCTGAAGAAATGTTAGTAAGAGGTACTCATAAGCAATTAGTTCTTAAATAATCAGATTTATTACTAAAACTTATTTGCTGACAAATAAGTAACACACTACGATATTGGCAAAGCCAATAACGAGGTGTGCCAAAGGGATCACCCTTTGGAAACCCAAAACAACGCATTTATCAGTTAAGGTAATGCGTTGTTTTTTGTATTAAAAAAGGGGTGAAATAAATTTCACCCTTCACCCTAACGGGTGATTTTTTTGCTTTAATCAAAATTTATTGGTAAA
>CALVXV010000020.1 GCA_944371685.1 uncultured Bacilli bacterium
AAATATGATAAAATATTTACAGGTGATTAGATGAAAAAAGAACCAGTTAAAACAATAACTTTAAAAGTTAGTGAAAATACCATGAATAAAATGAACGAATATTTCGAAGATAAAAAACGTTTAAAAACTCCACCATATGCTGTTTTTCAAGCTGATGAAGCAGACACAGTTGTCACTTTATATCAATCAGGTAAAGTCGTCTTTCAAGGTATAAGTGCCGATATCGATGCAAATCTATGGTCACAAATGGAAAAAAACTTAAATCCTGATAAAAAGGTTGACATGAAAATAGCCGGAGAAAAAAAGAAAGAAACCAAAAAAAATTCTAAAGTCTACTATGCAAACACCATTGGTTCAGACGAAGTTGGAACTGGTGACTTTTTTGGACCAATCGTTGTTACCGCTTCTTATGTCACTAAAGAAAACATACCATTCTTAGAAAATTTAGGAGTCAAAGATTCTAAAAAATTAACTGATGAACAAATTTTAAAAATAACTCCACAAATTATAAAAAAAATACCTTATTACACCATGACCTTATCAAATAAAGAATATAATGAAAAACATACAACTTATAATATGAATGCTATGAAAGCCATATTACATAATAAAGCACTATTAGAAATGACTAAAAAATATCCAAACTACGATTATATTGTTGTCGACCAATTTGCTGAAAAATATGTATATTATAATTATTTAAAACAAACACCAAACATTCAAAGAAACATTACATTTATTACTAAAGCTGAAGATCAATGTCTATCAGTTGCTTGTTCAGCCATCATCAGTAGATATATTTTCATCAAAGAATTTGATAAACTATCTAAAAAATATAATCAAAACTTACCAAAAGGTGCTGGACCTATAGTTGATGAAATTGGAGCTAAATTAGTCAAAAAATATAGTGAAAACATATTAAATGAAATTGCCAAAACAAACTTTAAAAATACTGAAAGAATAAAGGAATTAGCCAAAAACTAATTCCTTTTTAATTTAAAACTTTACCAATAACTATTAATCTATTTTTCCAAGAACCATTACTACACGTACATAAAGTAATTAAATTATCTTCACTATCAATACTAACTTCACTATTTATCAAATTACTTTCCAATACCATATCTAAATAATCATCAAAATCAGTAGACTCAAAATTAATTGGTAACTCATCCTTAGTAGCATCCGCTATATAAACAGCAAAAATAGCAACCTCAATTACTTTATCACTAGTATAAATCTTATAATTTGAATGATTCTTATAAAATTCAAAAGACTTATAATTAAGTAAATCGCTAAACATTGTACCGTTATTAAAATTATGGCCATATATAATCGTATTCTTATCATTAAACCCATTGTTTCGGTAATCTAAAAATATAGATCCCATTTTATTTCTATCACCATTTGGTAAATGTTTTAAATAATATGAATTATCCTCACCTTGCATAATTGGATAACTAATGTTTGTATTAGGAATATCAATATAACCAGTAGCTCCTTCATACTCATTCTCTAATTTATTTATATCCTTAATATTAGATGAGGGGAGAACATTCTTATAAAATGTCTCCCCTTCCTTTTTGTCTAAAAATTCTAGAGTAAATAAACCTAAAAATATTAGACAAATAACTAAACATAATATTATAGATACTTTTCTAAGCATTTTTTCGTCTTAACAAATAAACACTAAGCATTCCAGAAGCTATCGTTAAAATTCCATAAAGTGACGTATTATCACTACCACCAGTTTGTGGAATATTAGCTTTCTGATATGGTTTTTCAAACACATCTTTATAATTCGTAAATGAACTAATATTTCCTTCTAAGCCAATAACTCCATCACCATTAGTAACTGTTGTCTTATAACCATCACTATCTGCTTCAAGTTCTATAACTTTATAACTTGCTCCTACTGGTAAACCAATAATAGTAATAAACTCACCATGTTTTAATTTAATTATATCACCTGATTTAATAGTTCCTGTTTTACTTCCAATGTATTTATACTCACCTTCTAAAACTTCACCATTTTCATCATATAATATAACTTTAAAATTAAAATATCTATCAGTCTCACCACTATTACCGCCAACAGTTTTATCAATAGTAAGTTTACCTTCATTCTTAATGTTAGTAAATACTACTTTATTTTCATCAAAAGTAATTTTACCCTTATCGTTAGTAGCTATAGTTTCATATCTATCACTGTTAGCCTCAAGCTCTGTAACTTCATATAAAGTTCCATAAGGAAGTCCACTAATTGTAATAGTCTCACCATGTTTTAGTTTAACCGTATCACCAGACTTAATAATTCCCTCTTTAGAACCTGTATAATAGAACTCTCCATCTAATGAATTTCCATTTTTATCTTTTAAAACAACTTTAAAAGTAAAATATCTATCAGTCTCACCAGCATTACCACCTACAACCTTTTGAATAGTCAAACTACTATCATCAAGTGTATTAGTAATAACAAAATCTTTTGTATCAATATTAGATGAAGCATTATAATCAGCCTGATAATGATTTGGAACATCTTCTTCTAAAGTATAATCATAACGATTATGATTTTCATCATACTTATCTAAACCTTCAAAAGTAGCCTTCCAATTATTATTACTACTTAAAATCATAGACACTTTTTCACCATTACTATATACATATTCACCATTACGTTTTAAATAAACAGTAATTGAATCAGGTCTATTTTCATAATTATCATCATTCCAAACCTTAGTAACATTTATATCAAGCTTTGAATATTCATTACTTACTGTAATATCAACTATCGCCTCATCAGGATAAGAATTAATTCTATATTCTTCATAAAATTCTGGAAAATCAATATTATCATTACCTGGAAATACAAAATAATAAGGCGTAGAATTCAAAACATATCCATCTACTGTTTCACTCTCTACAAGTTTATATATTCGGTCATAATTAATACCACCAAATATTACATAACCATCCTCATCAGTAGTTAATGATTTCACTAATGTCTCTTCACGAGTAAAATTAACTTCACCATCTACCAAAGTAAATCCAACTTCATATAAATCAAACTTAACACCAGAAAGGCCAATATTTTCTGCACCTTCTCTATGTTTATAAACTCTTACTGTAGCTGAATCGCTAGAAGATGAAGCAACACTTTCTAAAACCTTACCAGTAATAGTCACTCCAGTTTCTGTTGAATCATAATCAAAACCATTTAAATTAACCGTATTAAAAGCATTTGTTTCATTAAGCTCATCACCAGGTCTTAAAGTAACTAAGACTTGATAAGTTATTGTTACTGACTCATTATCTGGAATAAAAATTGTCAAAAGTTTTTCTGTACTATCCCAGCTATATTTCTTAGGATCAGCATCTTTTCCGTTAATTTTCAAACTTCCTCTAACAAATGATAAAGCATCGCCCATTTTATCTTCAACTATTAAAGTTTTAGAAGCTGGTGATATATCAATGGCTCCCTCATTTACTTTAATTGTATAATTAGCAATTGGCGCTGTTGAAGTTGTATATTCATAATCTTTGCTTATTAAATTAGATACAGCTCCTTCAATTGGAGCACTAGCCTCACCCATTGCTTCACCATCTATTGTAAGTTTTGCATTATTAGTATAAGTCTTTGACTCACTAAAAATATCTGTTATTTTAGTTTCATAATAAATAGTTGCACCCATATTATCAAGTTCATCTAAATATTCATTTAGATTAAATACTAATGTATTTTCATTTTTAATTGGTGTAATATTTGTCGTTACATTATTTATAACAATCTTTGCTGAACCATCAACATATTTCATTCCCTCAGGAATAACATCAGTAATATGTGCATTATTTATTTTCTCATTTGGAAATCTATCAATATTAATATTCCACTTTGCAACCCCAGTCTTAGTGAAATCATCACCACTAACACTCTTATTAATGTAATCAGTTTTCTTAGTATATTCGTACTTTGCCTCATCAGAAGCACTCTGACCACCATAATTTATAGTTGCCTTGTTCACAAAAGTTTGCTTATCTATAGTATTAACAAATGTTGTTCTATAAGAAATATTAAATATCTGACCAGGACTTACTGGATTATTAAACTTAATTGTAAAAGTATTACCAACTACATCAAGTGAATAATCAGTCTCTGGAGTTATTTTAATACTACTTTCATCAAGAGTTAAGCCTTCACCTAAAACATCGACAAATTCAAACCTCTTATTCTCATTATCAAGATTTGGTATTGTTATTTTATTATTCCAATAAATAATACCCTCTCTATCATTATGATCACTAACAGTTTTATCAATTGTTACACCAGGTATCAAATTAATTATAACTTCTTCCTCATCAAAAACATCTTCAGAACCAACAAAAATAGTTGCTTTATTCTTTAATGTTGCTGCATCTGATTGAGTAGCTTTAGTTTTATATTTAATTGTATAAACTTTTTCGCCAGTTGAATCTGGATTAAAGAAAATACCATTTGCTAAATCATCAGCTGTTATTGTACGGTCAGCTGGATCTATAGTTATATCACCAACTACTTCCTGCCCCTCAGTAATAACATCTTTTAATGTTACACCTTTTTGACCAGGTTTAACAGTTATTGTCCATGTAACAGTATTATCACTAAGATTATACTGACCACTCTTAGTTAAACTTGCCTTATAAGTATCAACTGTAACATGTGCAGTAATTTCATTCGGTAACTCATCACTATCAGCTTTAACATAATTTGTTAAACCTGCATTTTTAGTATTATCATCTTCATTACCACTAATAAAACCACCATCTAAAACCTTAGCTCTATATGTTATTACTACTTTATCGCCTTTATTTAACTTATCAATAGTATAAACAAAACCAGATGGTTCATTAACTGTAACTTCAAAACCAGAAGTCATCTCAGAATTATTTTTAGAAATACTCAAAGTATCTGGAATTAATTCCAAATATTTACCCATAGTATCCGTAATTACGACATTTGTATTTTCAGATGGTGAATTCAAACTTACTGTAAACTCATAAATATCTGTTTCACCAGAAACTAAAGTATCAGCTTTATTAATTCTAAGTGCACTAGTTGGATTAACATTAATTATAATCTGTCCTACACCAGGAATATTCAAATCAATTTTACCACCATCAGAACCACCCATAGAAACATCAGTAATCTCTCCTGATACATTCATAGCTCCAATAATATTGCTTTGACTAACGAAGTCTTCGTCAGTATATTGAATAGTTACCTCATTATTAGAAATAGTGTAAACACCAACTCTGTTACCAGCGTTATCCATAACTGAACCAGTTTGACCATTCGCAAAAGTAAAACCTTCAGGAAGATCATAAACAAAAACGTCTTCAGTTGTCCACCTTTCTGTATTTGGTAACGCCCATTCTAAATGAATGTCAATCTTTGAACCATAATTAACCGTCATATCATCGCTAATTTCTTGCCCATCAATAGTAAAATGACTGTTTTCAAGAACTAGATAATCAGCTAAATTATGATATCTTACTTCACGTGCAAAATGTGAAGTACTTAATTTTTGTGTATTATTCATGTTGCCATTAAATATTGTGCTAATCTGGTTGCCATTAAGAGCCATACTAATATTGCTCTCATTTGTAGTCATTTTTAAATCAGAGTTTTCAGGATCTACTCCTCCGTTTAAAAATAGACTGACAAAAAGTACTAGTATAAAACATGCCACCCCTAGACAGTTTTTTAACTTCATACACTCCTCACTTTCTGTCGTGCCACTTATTATAACATATAATATTTTATTTTCAAGAAAAAGTTACAAAAAATCACAAAAAAACGAGGAAAAATCCTCGTTCAAGCAAAGTCCAAAAGAGAAACCTTAACGAATTAAAAACCTGATCTCCCAGGTGGGCATCACATCACCAGCTTTAGGATCCTTTAATAAATTAAAGTATTCTACACCACCAGTGAATTAGATTCCCAATCGTTATACTTAGTAGGTTTTTCATAGCGGTATTCTTCTTTTAGACAATTAAATTATATCATATATAACCTTTTTTTACTAGTATATTTACAAATATAATTTTTAAATTAATATTTATCTAAAAAATCATGTTTTATATCATCCTCAAAATATCTTAGAACCTTATCCAACTTTACATTACTTAAAGAATTAAAAATATTCCGATCTGCATCACCATAATACTCTTTTAACGTTTTAATTAACTTCTTCATTTCCTTACGTTTACCCAATTTTTTCTCAGTCACACTGCACGCACAATCAATAAATGATAGATTATTATAACAAGCCCAAGCTAAAATATTTTCTTCCTTTACAAAATAAAGTGGTCTAATAAGTTCCATATCTTCAAAATTATCACTTTTAATCTTCGGCATCATACCACTATACATCCCATTATAAATTAAATTCATCAAAATAGTTTCTATCACATCGTTAAAATGATGTCCCAAAGCTATCTTATTACACCCAAGCCTCTGCGCATAACTATATAAATATCCTCTGCGCATTCTCGCACATAAATAACAAGGATTTTTCTCTTGACTAACCACTTTAAAAATAGGACTATCAAATATATGAGCCTTAATATTCAAAACCTCTAAATTACATTTAATTTTATCTAAAACTTCCTCTGTATAACCTGGATTCATAATAATATACTCTAAATCAAATCCTACCTTGCCATGTTTTTGTAATTCTTCCAAACACTTTGCCAGTAAAAACGAATCCTTTCCCCCACTTATACATACTGCAATTTTATCATTTTCACTTATCAGTCCATATTCATTCACACATTTCACAAAATTGTGCCAAATCGAAGATCTAAACTTTTTAATAATACTTCTTTCAATTTCCTTATACTTTTCCATATCTATATTCTAAGTAAAGAACTATCCTTAAACACTTTTACCTTTCTTTTATTATCAGAAAAAGCCGTATCCAAAACAGCCTCCTCCATATCATGAAGCCCAATGGTACTTTCTCTAATATGATTAGCCACTGAATTAATAAATCCTGGCGATGCCATATATTCTTCGCATAAATCATCACTATACATCTGCAACTCTGAAATTGGCGACTCTATAGCCTTCTTAATATCCTCAAGTCGCATACTATCCATAAAAATCTTTTTACTAAAAATCTTATTACACTCAACTGATAAAAATGATCTTTTTATCGCTTCTCTATATTTTCTCTCATATCCTTCTTCAATATCATCAGTTAAAATATCCGTCATAAGTAAATCATTAATTATCATTTTAACTTCATCGCCACTATAATCCAAAGATAAAATAGCATCATCAATATTTTCAAACGTATATACCGGCTTAGGAATAAAACAATCTTCAAATCCATTCACATCAATTTCACCAACAAACATGGTCTGAGATAAATCAAAAAAATTATTTTCATAAGTAAAAAACGATGAAGTAATTAAAGAATCTAAATTTGCAAAACCACCGTATAAAAAGCAATCTTTCATATCATGGATCAAAACAATTCCCCGGCACCCTTCTCTATTATTTTCCGTAAACAATTTACAAAATGCATCAAATAAAACAGTCTTATTAACGCCATTTTCCGTGCAAAAGCCAGATATTTCTGTCAGCGGTATATCCATTTTATTCGCCGTAAGCTGAAGCATTGTCGTTTTACCACTACCAAGCTCACCAATCAATAAAACATTCCTCGGCCTCGATAATTTTTGATTTTTAAAAATTGTCCATACTAACTCTTTTAAAGCCTTATCTTGATTACAAAGTAACTCACTTAATTCATCATAAACCTCTCTTGCTTCCATCAAATCACCCAAAATCATTTATTTTTCAAATCTAGTAAAGAACCTTTTTTCAAAACCTTTTGTTTATACTTATGATCATCTAAAATGGCATCCTCAATTGCCATCATCACATAGTGCAATCCTTCACCGCTTTCCAAAATATTATACACCACTTTATTAACAAATTCATCCGAATTAATATACTCGCATGTCAAATCATTTTTATATAAATTAAGAGCCGAATAAGGTGATTTTAAAGCTTTCATTATCTCTTGACTGTTCATATTATCCATAAAAATTCTGCGGTCAAAAACATCTAAACATATTTTTGATAAAAAACGTTCTCTAATTTGCTTAGTAATATAATTATAAAACCCTAAATTAACATTTCTTTTTCCATTCTCATCTTCATAAACCACATTATCCTCTGACAAATAATCTGCAATTATATTTAAAACTGGTGACTGAAAATTATTGTTTTCTAATTCAGTTAAATAATCACATTCTCTTGGAAATAAATCATCAACATTATTAGTATCTATCTCCCCAACAAAAGTAATATCTGAAACATCCCAATAAGCTCCATCACCTAAATCAATAGTTCCAGAGGCAATCATTGAATTAAATGCTTCACTAGAGCCATATATAAAACTATTTTGAAAATCATGCAACAGCAAAATTCCTTTACCATCCTCACTATCTCTCATCATCTGAGAAACACCATTATAAAATAACGAAACATTAAAACCATTAGACACAAACATATTATATATCTCACCCATTGGTATTTCCATCGCTCTAGCTGTTTCTCTAAGCATCGTTGTCTTACCACTGCCTCTTTCACCTATCAGCAATATATTCTGTTTAAAATCACCATCATTATAAAAATTCTTATCCAAAGTCCAAATCAACTTTCGTAAAGCCTCATCTTGAATTATAAGTTTATCCTTAAGAAAATCATAAATTAATCTTTCTTGCATAAAATCACCCTATCCTAAAAGCCCCTTAATCACTAAGTTTTATATGTAATTCTTTTAATTGCTTTTCACTAACCTCACTTGGAGCCTCAGTCATCAGACAAGAAGCACTTGTCGTCTTTGGAAAGGCAATTACATCACGAATATTTTCAGTACCACACAAAATCATCGTTAACCGCTCAAGTCCTATAGCCAATCCCCCATGTGGTGGACATCCATAAGTTAATGCCTTAAGTAAAAATCCAAATTGTCTCTCAGCTTCCTCCTTCGTAAACCCAAGCGCATTAAGAACTTTTTCCTGATCATCTGGATTATAAATTCTAAGGCTTCCACCACCAGCTTCATAACCATTAATTACAATATCATAAGCCCTAGCTAACGCCTTTTCTTTATCATCTAAATCATTAATATCTTGTGGCAACGTAAACGGATGATGACAAGCAATATACCTACCTTCTTCTTCACTATATTCAAACATCGGAAAATCAGTTACCCAAACAAAAGCATATTTATCCTTATCAATTAAATCCAAATCTCTAGCCACTTTACACCTTAAAGCACCTAAAGCTGTTTTAACCATTTTTTTATCGCCAGCAATAATTAAAATCAAATCATTATCCTTTAAATTCAAGCTTTTAGCTAATCCATCACCAATGCTTTCAGTCACAAACTTAGCAATACTTCCTGTAAACTCACCATTATATTTTAGAAAAGCTAATGCCTTAGCGCCATATGTTTTAACATATTCACCTAACTTGTCAATATCTTTCCTAGAATACTTTGAAGCCGCATTAAAAACTAAAGCATTAATAATACCGCCTTCATTAATAATATTATTAAATAAACTAAATTCACTTTCCTTAAAATTATCAGTAATATCATAAATAGGATTTTCAAACCTTAAATCAGGCTTATCACTTCCATATAAATCAATAGCTGTATCATAAGTCATTCTATCAATTGGCAACTTTATTTCTATTCCTTTAACCTCTTTAAATACATGATAAAGTAAACCTTCAGTTACCTTCATCACATCATCTTCGGTTACAAAACTCATCTCCATATCAATCTGTGTAAATTCAGGTTGCCTATCAGCTCTTAAATCCTCATCTCTAAAGCATCGCGCAATTTGATAATACCTTTCCATTCCACTTACCATAAGTATTTGTTTAAAAAGTTGTGGTGATTGTGGAAGCGCATAAAAACATCCCTTATTAACTCTCGAAGGCACTAAATAATCTCTCGCGCCTTCTGGTGTAGACTTACATAAAATAGGTGTTTCAATCTCCATAAACTCTAATGAATTTAAATAACTTCTCACACTTTGCATCACCTTATGTTTAGTCATTAAATTATTCTTAAGTTCGTCCCTTCTTAAATCTAAATAACGATACTTTAACCTTGTATCTTCTAAAGCTGTCGTATTATTTAAATCAAAAGGAAGTTCTAAAGATTTATTTAATACCTCTAAACTTTGAATATTAATTTCAATCTCTCCAGTTTTTAAATTTTTATTAGCTTCCTTCCTTAAAACTACCTCACCAGTAACCTTAATCACATATTCATTTTTTAAACTACTAGCCAGTTCATATACATCACTTTCAGGATTAACCACTAACTGTATTATTCCACTTCTATCTCTTAAATCAATAAAAACAAGGCCACCTAAATCTCTTTTTCTATTAACCCATCCATATAAAGTAACAACCTCACCGACATTTTCTTTATTTATACTAGTATTATTAATCTTCATCTTCATCACCTAATTTTTCATCTAAAAAATCTATAACCTCGTCCAATTTCACCTTATATTCTTCTTTAGTCTCATTATTCTTAATTGTTAAAATCTTACTATTAACTTCTTCTTCACCAATTATAATAATAAACTTTGTCATTAACCTATCAGCACGTTTAAAATTACTTTTAAAATTATGACTATCATAATCAATCTCAACATTAAACCCGCTCATTCTTAAATCATTTGCTAGACTTAATGCATAAGGCTTTTGTTCATCATCCGCACTAAAAATATAAACATCGAGACCAGTAATTTCTCTTATATCTATTTTTTCAGCTTCTAAAGCTAAAAATAATCTTTCAAGTCCAACGGCAAAACCAACACCAGGTACACTAGGGCCTCCTATATTTTCAACTAAATGATCATATCTTCCGCCACCAGCTAAAACATTTTGAGCCCCAAAGCCCTCAATATCAGCTTGAACTTCAAATACCGTATGAGTATAATAATCCAACCCTCTAACAATACTTGGATTAACTTCATAATCAATACCCATCGCCTCTAAATATTTTTGAACCTTTTCAAAGTGTTTCTTACTTTCTTCATTTAAATAATCAGTTATCTTAGGTGCATTTTGCATAATATCTTTATCACCATCGACCTTACAATCTAAAATGCGTAAAGGATTTTTCTCATATCTTCTTTGGCAATCTTCACATAAATCATTTAAATAAGGTTTAAAATAATCAAGTAATGCCTGTCTATAATTTTCCCTAGATTCTCTATCACCCAAAGTATTTATATTAACCCTTACACCTTTTAATCCTAAAATCTTAAATAAATTACAGGCTATTCCTATAACTTCCGCATCCATCATCGGATCAAAACTACCAAAAGCCTCAAAACCAAACTGATAAAACTCACGATGCCTTCCAGCTTGTGGTCTTTCATATCTAAACATTGGTCCTAAATACCAAGCCTTCAAAGGTAAATTATCCGCATATAATTTATTTTCGATAAAACATCTAACAACCCCAGCTGTTCCTTCTGGACGAAGCGTTAAATTTCTATTTCCTCTATCTTTAAAATCATATGTTTCCTTACTTACTATATCAGTTGTCTCACCAACTCCTCTATGAAAAAGCTCACTCATTTCAAAAATTGGAGTCTCAATATATTTTGCATTATATTTATCCATTAAAGCTTCGACTAACTTTCTAAAATAAAGTTGCATCAAAGCTCTATCACCATATATATCATAAGTTCCTTTAGGTTTTTGTAACATAATAAAAACATCCTTTCACTATTTAAAATTATATTGTTTTTTAAAGCAAAAGTCAATGAAATAGCCGTATTAAAAGCACTTGTAATAAATTTACAAGTGCTTAATATCATATATAACTTATTGGTACATAATAATTATTTCTATCAATCGGAAAAATTTGGTCTATCATACATAAAAAAGCTCCCAAAGCAATTTCATTATCTAATTGATTAAGCAGTAAAATTATTTGCGTATATTATAACACATATTGGCGTAAATTTAAAATGACACTTTACATTTACGCCAAATCAAAATAAACTTCTAATTATTATATTATTATTTTTCTAAAACATACCAAATGCATCAGCAATTAAATTCACAATTTGTAAATTAATTAAAATCGTTGAAAGAATAGAAAATATAGCAAAAGCCACCTTCACAATCATATCGCGTTTAGAATCTAAAACGCCCGCAAAATAAAATAAATTAGCTATATAAATAGCAATATTGTCAACCCATATGAGTGTCATAAACCATCCACTATTTATAACATTGCGAATACCTTCAACATTATAAAGCATCCCATCATTATATAACATTCCAGTATAAGCCAAAAAATCAATAACTAAACTAATGACTGTCAAAATAACTAAAATAATCGTCACATTTCTCTCATAATTTTTCAATTCTTTCTTTAGCCCTTCTTTTTTCATATACACCCTCCTATTATTAGGATACAACATTAATAATTAAATAACAAGTATTATTTTTCAAAAAAGTGTAAAGAAAAACCAGAGAATAAATCTCCGGTTAAATTAAACAATATTATTCGATAACTTCTGAAACGTTACCAGCACCAACTGTTCTACCACCCTCACGGATAGAGAATTTAGTACCAT
>CALVXV010000021.1 GCA_944371685.1 uncultured Bacilli bacterium
TTTTCTTTTTCTCTTAAATGAATATTTTTCAAATTCAAAAAAAAAAAAAAAAAAAAAAAAAAAAAAAAAAAAAAACAAGTAATATTTTCGATAAATCATTCATTTTTATTTTACTTGTTTTAATTTGTATAAAATATTTAAAGCTTCTATTGGAGTTATTTCTAGTGGATCAATTTTTTCTAATTCTTCTTCGACTTTTGATTTTTTTGGCATTAGGTCATCAATTGGTAAAGCTTCTTGAACTTTTAGATCACGTTTGTTTTCTTTATTTTCATAAACTTTTAATATTTCTGAGGCTCTTTTGATAACTGAGTCTGGAAGGTTGGCGAGTTTAGCTACATGAATACCATAGCTTTTATCAACACTACCCTCTTTTATTTTATGAAGAAAGGTTATTTTGCCGTCTTCTTCATAAGCTGAGACATGGATGTTTTTTAAATGTTTTAGGGTTTTATCGAGGTCGGTTAATTCGTGATAATGAGTTGAGAAAAAGGTTTTACCTTTGATATTTTGATGAATGTATTCGATAATTCCTTGCGCTAAAGCCATACCGTCGAAAGTGGCGGTTCCTCTACCTAGTTCATCGAATAAAAGGAGACTTTTATCGGTGGCAGAAGTAATTGCATTTGCTGCTTCGGTCATTTCCACCATGAAGGTTGACTCGCCACTAACTAAATCATCAGAAGCACCAATTCTCGTATATATGGCATCAAAAATTGGTAGTTTGGCTATAGTTGCAGGAACGAATGAGCCAATTTGAGCCATGATAGCAATGATAGCCATTTGACGCATATAGGTTGATTTACCAGCCATATTAGGACCTGTTATTAATAAAATGTTGGTGTTTTTATCCATGATAATATCGTTGGTGACAAATTCACCATTTATTACTTTTTCAACTACTGGATGGCGAGAATCTTTGATGTATATTTCGTTTTCGGTGATTTCTGGTCTTACGTAATTATTTTCTTCAGCAATGGTAGCAAAAGAGGCTAAAACATCTATTTCACTAATTATTTTAGCGGTTTCTTGTAATTTAGGAATATATTTTTTTACTTCATCTCTAATTTCACAGAATAATTTATATTCTAATTCGACTATTTCTTCTTCAGCATTTAATATTAAAGCTTCTTTTTCTTTTAAAATTGGACTTATGTATCTTTCACAGTTAGCTAAGGTTTGTTTTCTTTGATAACCCCATTCATCTTTAACTAAACTAGTGTTGCCTTTACTTATTTCGATAAAGTAACCAAAGACTTTATTATAACCAATTTTTAAATTTTTAATGCCAGTTCTTTCTCTTTCTTCGGTTTCGAATTTGGCAACAAAATCTTTACCACCTTTTCTTAAAGTTTTTAGTTCATCCAACTGACTATTATACCCTTCTTTGATTAAATATCCTTCTTTGGTAGTTACTGGTGGGTTTTCATAAATGCTTTTTTCGAGCAGATTATATAAATCGGAAAAGTCAGTTATTGTTTTATTATAGTTTATTTTAGTTAATATTTCAGATATTTGAGGGATGACTTTTAAAGAGGATTTTAGCTGTAATAAATCTTTGCCATTCGCATTGCCAAAGGCAATTTTACCACTTAGTCTTTCTAGGTCATATACTTCGGTTAAATATTTTTCAAGGTCACTTTTTAAAATAAATTCTTTTAACAAAGTATCAACAACATCATATCTTTTTTCAATTTCGTTTTTATCAATTAGTGGGTTTAATAAATAATTTTTTAGCAATCTAGCACCCATAGCAGTCTTGGTTTTATCTAAAAGCCAGATTAAAGAGTAATTTCTTTGTTTTAGTCTTAGGGTTTCGATTAACTCTAAGTTTCTTTTAGTATGAACATCCATTTTTAGATGGTCTTTAGTTTCTCTAATTTGTAATTTTTGAAGATGTGACAAATCTCGTTTTTGATTATGAAGAATATAAGCTAGAAGATGCTTAACGGAGTTTATATATCTTTGGTCGATTATATCTTCATAGACATATGAATATTCATCGGTTAATTCGTCGGTGATGGTTAAAGTTAGATGAAACTGATTTTTTAATATTGAGTAAATATTTTTATTAGTTTTACTATCTAATATGACTTCTTTAACACCTAGATTAATAATTTCAGAGACTAATTTGGTTTGATTATGTGGAAGCAAGAAAGCATATATTTCACCGGTTGATACGTCAGCATAACTTACGGCATATCCGTGTTTAAAATCGGTTATTCCAGCAATAAAATTAAAGTCATCGGCTTTTAGGGTGTCGGTATCCATGATGGTTCCAGAACTAATTATTTGAACGATGCCTCTTTGAACAATGCCTTTGGCATTTTTAGGATCTTCTAGTTGTTCAACGATACCTATTTTATGACCATTTTCAATTAATTTATCGATGTAAGAACTGGCGGCGTGATATGGAATACCACACATGGGAATTCTTTCGTCTAATCCAGCTGATTTACCAGTTAAAGTTAATTCTAATTCATGACTTACTTTTTGGGCATCATCAAAAAACATTTCGTAAAAATCACCTAATCTAAAAAAAATGATTAGGTCCTCGTTTTGATTTTTTATTTCTAAATATTGTTTCATCATTGGGGTTACTTTATTTATATCTACATCTTTTCTTTCCACGATTAATCACTTCCATTTTTTGGTTATATTATAACATTTTGCGTTTTTGTTTTCAATAATTAGACAAGAAAAACAAGCCATCTTGCTTGCTTTAGAAGTCTATTTTAATATTTTTTTAGTATATTTTTTGGCAAAGGTAATAAATTGCGGAGTTAGATATCCTTGATGACTTGGTAAAAGACTATTAGGAAGATTTTGAAGTTGTTTTTTTGATGGATAATAAGGTCTAATTTCTTGCTTTTGAATAGATTTAAGATTTTCAATTATTTGTTTTTCTTCTGAAATGTTTTTTTCCATATCATAATCCATTAAGCTTACTTGTTCATCTTCACTGGCCGTAAATAATGGTTTTATATTTTCTGGAAATACGGCTAATGATAATTTATCGTTATTATTTATTGTTTGTAGGGCTGAGTATGGGGCTTGATATGGACATAAAATTTCTTTATCGTTTAGATATGTAATTTTAACATGGGAAAGTCTTTCTTTTTCTATTTGCTCACTTAATTTACGTTTGTTCCATTTAGCTGATGTAGGATAAGTAATTAAGTTGATTTTGGTATTTGTCAAAGTATCTTCAAAATGTTTTTGACCGTGTGCGGATTTTAAAGCTAAGATGATGGGTATGTTTATTTTGGCTTCATGGGCTAATTCGACGAAATATTGATGAGAAAGATTAATCATGCCATATTCATCATCGATAGTGGGGGTTGATAAAACATCATATATTTTAAAAACAACTAAATCGGCGGTGTTTAAAATATATAATTCATTTTTGTTATAAAGATTATTTGTTTTCATGTTTTCACCTCGCTTTTTATATTAATGGTTTAAACTTAGTTAGTCAAGTAACTTACGATTAAAATGTCAATTATATATTATTTGCTTAATTATTTTTTTGTTAATCTGATTTGCTTTTGCTTAAGTTCTTTGCTGAAGCCTTCAAAATCTTTAGAAATTGAAATAAGGTGCTGTTTAACAGACTGCAAAGTGTTATGATATTCTTGAGCAGCTAATATATTATGAATATTTCTATTTTGAAGTTGTTTTAAAGCTTCTATATATTTTTTAATTGTAGCTAATTCGGTTTCATTTTTAACTATATCATTCCAAAAGATTTTATTATTCCATTTTTTACAATCTTTTAATGATTTTAAATTATTAAAATTGACAAATAAAGTGTTTGGTAGATAATTTAGGTCTATAGGATCAGTGATAAACCCATTAATAGTGAAATTGTTATAAAAAATTTTTGAGAAATATGTTTCAGCAGTTATAAAAGGAATATTTTGATATTTTAATGTTGTGATAGATTTAGATGCATAGTCAGCAAAAATAATTATTCTAGTTTCGGTTAAAATGTCCTCTAAATATTGTGTACCGTTTTTATTTACAACTCTAACTAGAATAGTTTGTTTTATGTTTTCTGTATTTTGACTCATAAAAAAGTATTCACCAATATTTTGATTAAAATTATTTTTATTCCATAAGTTACAATCATTTATTATATTTAAGTCAGATAATTTTAAAAGGTATAGTTCTTCAAAATTGTAGTTTTGTTTGTTATTCATTTTTTTCACCTCGAAGTGTTTATTATACAACAAAAGTGAAAAATAATTCAAATGTTTTTTGGAATTAATGATTTTTTAAATATTTTAAAGCTTCTTCAAAGGTGGAAACTGGCACTAAGTCAATATCATAGCCTTTTTCTTTTTTGACTTTTTTAGCTTCTTTATAGTTATCGCCTTTAGGCACTAGAAAGATGTCTGCACCTTTATTTACAGCGCCAATTAACTTATATTTAATGCCACTTATTTCACCGACATTGCCATTTATATCAATGGTACCAGTACCGACAATTGTTTTACCATTAGTTAGGTCTATTTTATTTAAGTAACTATAAATGGTTAAAGTCATCATTAGACCACCTGATGAGCCTGATTCACTATCTTTGAAATTAAATGTTATTTTTTTGTCTGAGTTAACATCAAAGGTTTCGGTGATGACTGCCCCTATTTTAGGCTCGCCTAAGTAGTTAATTAAAGTGGCGTTTCTAGTTTGTGTTTTTCCATTTATGTCTTTAACTTCCAAAGTTATTTTCTTTCCTATTTTGTTAGAAGCAATAAGTGCAAAAAGAGCGTTTTTATCTTTTATATCTTGGCTTTCTACTTTTAATATTTGGTCACCAATTTTTAAATTTGTTTTAGCTATTTCGTCAATATATGTGACATATACTTTATTATTAGTAACATTATAATCAATATTTGAATGTTTATAGGCGACTAGTAAGGCGGTGTCATTACCTTCTTGCAGTAACATTTTATTACGGTAGTTTTTTTCTTCGATAGTTTCATTGTCGTTTTTAACTTCGGCTTCTTTTTCAGTGTCCCAGTCTTTATTTAAAGCCGAATATATTAATGTTGGTATAGTAGCATGTATTTCGGAAACATAGGCCATATTTAAGGAGCCTGATAGTTTAAAGTTATCTTCAGTGGTGATTTTATCAGATGTGTTAATAAGGCCACCTGGGGCGGAGATATAGTACGGAAATTCAACTAGGAAAAGGGCTAGAATAACTATATAAACAATGATTATTTTATAATATTCTTTGATATATTCTTGGATTTTTTTTAGTAATTTTTTCATATATTACTCCTTTCAATAATAAATTTATTTGATAGTGGGTGAAAGTATGCGCAGATGGATGAGTGTCTTGATAATGACTGTTTTATTATTTTTGGTTTATGAAATTTTAACAGAATCGGAAAGTATTTTGAATTCGGTTAATTTTTCACTTAATGTATTTAAAAATAATGTGTTTCCATCGCTATTTCCCTTTTTTGTCCTATCTAATATTTTGATTAAATGCGGACTTCCAGAATTTATGGGTAACTTATTTAAAGGGGTTATGAACCGGCTTTTTAAAATTAAGGGAGTATGCGCATTTATCTTTTTCATGAGTATTATATCAGGAAATCCGGCGAATGCAAAGTACACGAGGGAACTTTATTTAGATGGAAGGATAAATAAATATGAGGCCACAAAGATTTTATGTTTTACTTGTTTTGCCAATCCTTTGTTTATTTTAGGGACGGTATCAATACTTTTTTTGAACAATAAAGAGGCAGGGTTACTGATATTACTTTGCCATTATTTGGGTAATTTGATTATTGGACTGGGGATGAGAGGTTATCATCCTAGTAAAAAAGAAAAGGAAAAAGTTGGTTTAAAAAAAGCAATTAACGAGATGCATTTAAAAAGAATTAGTAATAAAAAGAGCTTTGGTGAGATGGTGACTAATTCTCTTATTAGTAGTATTGATACTTTGCTTTTAATTTTAGGGGTTATTACAATTTGCTTAGTGGTGACAACGATTATTGATAATAATTTGAATTTAAACAGTGTTTTAGGGAGTGTTTTGAATGGTTTTGTGGAGATGACGCAGGGGCTTAAGTTTATTAGTTTAGAAGCAATTCCTTTGAAGCTTAAGTGTGTACTGACGGTGATGATTTTATCGTTTGGTGGTTTTTCGGTGCATATGCAGATTATGGGCATTTTGAGTGATACCGATATCAAATATTTACCTTTTTTATGTGCAAGAGTGTGTCATGCGATTATTTCTTCTTTGATTTTGTTTTTGGTTTTTGATTTTTGGATTGGTTTGACATAACTAGTAGTTTTTTTAGTTATTTTACTTTTTTTGCGATTGTTTTTATGTTTAAAGTATTATATAATAGTTTTAGGATAAAATACTAGTCCGATGAAAGATAGAAAAGGAGCAAGTTTTATATGATGAGAACATTTGACTTTGCAAAAGTGCCAATTGCAGATATTATTAATGATATTTTAGTTGATGCTTCTAAAAGAGGCGCTAGTGATATTCACTTTGATCCTTACGAAGATCATTTACTGATTAGAATTAGAATTGATGGAATTTTGATGGATTATGCAACAGTTCCAGATGCTTACCGTGATTATTTAACTACCCGCATTAAAACAATTGCGAAGATGAATATTACAGAAATGAGACTGCCACAAGATGGAGCGATTAAAGAGACACTTGAGGGAATTGATTTGGATTTACGTGTTTCTTCACTTCCGGTTAGTACTGGTGAGAAAATTGTTATTCGTATTTTGGATTATACTCGTAGTATGGCTGGTTTAGGTGAACTTGGTTTTAGTGAAGAAAATTATAAAAAAGTTTTAGAAATGCTTAATGTACCTAATGGTATTATTTTAGTTACTGGAGCGACTGGTAGTGGTAAGAGTACGACGGTTTATTCGATGCTTCAGCAATTAAATAAATCTTCAACTAATATTATTACAGTTGAAGATCCGATTGAAATGGATATTACGGGTATTAATCAAGTCCAAACAAATCCTAAAATAGGTTTGACATTTGCAAGTGCGCTTAGAAGTATTTTAAGACAAGATCCAAATATTATTATGATTGGTGAAATAAGAGATACTGAAACAGCAAAAATTGCAGTTCGAGCATCAATTACAGGTCATTTGGTTTTTTCCACTTTACACACTAACACGTCTCTTAATACTATTGAGAGATTAATTGATATGGATGTTCAAAGATATTTATTAGCTTCGGCTTTAGAAGGAGTTATTTCACAGAAATTAGCTAGACAATTATGTCCGCACTGTAAAACACTTAGAAAAACTAGTGAATATGAAAAAAGTGTTTTTAAAACAGTTTTGAACAAAGATGTTGATGAGATTTACGATGCGGAAGGTTGTGAGGAATGTCACGATGGCTATAAGGGAAGAATGGCAATACATGAGGTTTTGAGAATTAATCAGCAAATTCGTGATGCATTAAGCAATAATCGTTCTAAAGAGGAAATTAGAGAGTTAGTGTATGGAAGTGGCGATGTAATTACGATGCTTCAAGATGGTCTTGAAAAAGTTATTAATGGTTATACTACTTTTGAAGAAATACTAAAATTGATCGAACTTGAAGATGATGATAAGATTAGTTCTAATAGTTCTTTATCAGAAGCTATTATGGAAACTAAAGAAGCACTTGCAGCTCAAGAGCAAGAAGGTGAATATATGGGAATTCGTGAAGAACTTGTGAATAATGGACAAAAAGTGGTGACACCAAATACTAATTTTCAAAGGGTATCAATGAACAATAATTTGAATGATATGCAGGGAGATTTAAATAAACAAAATAGTATGAATAATGCTTCTAATATTGAAAGTTTAGATATTTAAAAAGCGTAGCTTATTGAGCTACGCTTTCATATGCAATAATTTCTTTAGTAGTGGCATTATTAAATTTACCTTTGGTAACAGCGGTTATGGTTCTTGTTTCATTTGGTTTTAATGGTGTTCCGATATTACCACGTAAGGTGATAATTTCATTTCCATTTTTATCTTTTAAAACAATATTAACGTCTGAAATATTACTATCAGCTGTAGTTGTATTAGTTACATCAGCTGAGAAAGTACTATAACCATTTTCTGATATTAATGATATATTTGAGAATTGTAAGCCTTCATAGGTTGCTTCACTGACAATTCCTTCACTGGTGTTGGCAGACATTCCTTCCTCCTCATTTTTAGTTATACCGTCAGATTTACCACCCATATTAAATGATACGATTAAACCAACGATTAAGGCAATAATTACCACCAAAATAATTAATAAAGGTATTTTATTCTTTTTTATGAAATTCATTGCTTTTTCTTTGTCAAACTTTTTCATTTATTCCCCTACTTTCTTTATTACTATTATAATTTATTTTTAGGGAAATTTCAATACTATAAATAAACTTTTAATTTTTCTATGTATTCTTCGCCGAATTTTCTTAATGATTTAGCCATGTCAATGACTTTTTTATCAGCTGTTTTTTCATAGTTGTCAATGTGTTTAGTAAGTTCTAGGTTACCCATGGTTAATCCTTGAATTAACATGTCGGCAATATTAGCATCACTATTATCATTTAACATTTCTTTGGTGATGTTCATTTTGGACATGGCTTTGGCCATCATGCCAATTGATTTGGCTTTTAAATCTTTTTTATTTAACAATTTTTCAGATTCTTTCGAATACTTTTCATAGTTTTGTTCAATTTCTTTAATAATTTTTTTAATTTTATTGTCTTTTCCTTGTAAACTGTTGATTAAATCTTTACTACTTTGATAACCCATGTTGCTGGTTTGATAAATGTATGTTAATATTTCTTCAGTTTCATTCATTTTTTAATCATTCCTTTCAAGTTTATTATGTGAAAGAAGTTTTTTTATTATACAAAAAAACAATTACTTTCTAAAAGTAACTGCTTAACTGCCAGATTGATTTTCATTTCTTTTTGGATATTTAAAACAATTTTGTTCATGAGAATTGATAATACCAATGGCTTGAAGGTAGGCATAGATGATAGTTGTCCCGACAAATGACATACCTTTATCTTTTAGGTCTTTAGATATTTTATCTGATAGCTCTGATGAGCTTTTTCCTATTTCATATATTATTTGACCGTTTGTAAAACTCCAAATGTATTTGGCAAAACTGCCATATTCATTTGCAATTTTCTTAAATATTTTTGCATTATTGATAGAAGCTTTGATTTTTAATTTATTTCTAATAATATTTGGATTTTGTATTAATTCATTTATTTTTGATTCATCATAATTAACAATTTTATCAATATTAAAGTTATCATAGGCTTTTTTGAAATTTTCTCTTTTATTTAAAATGCATTCCCATGATAGACCAGCTTGAAATGATTCTAATATTAGTAATTCAAATAATTTTTTATCCTCATAAATGGGGGTTCCCCACTCTTGGTCATGATAATTTACATAAAGAGGGTTATTTAGATTACACCATTTACACCTTTGCATGTTTTTCTCCTTTTGGCAGTTTATAATGGGTGATATCAATACCTTCTAATTGTAGTAGTTTCATTTTGGCTTCGATGCCACCACTATAGCCTGTTAAGTTACTGTTTGCTCCAACTACTCGGTGACAGGGAATAATAATAGGAATGGGGTTATGACTATTGGCTTTACCAATGGCTCTAGCGGACATATCAGGACTTATTTTTTTAGCTATATCACTATAGGTTACTAATTTTCCATATGGGATTTTTTTTAAAGCATTCCAGACTTTGAGCTGAAAAGGAGTACCTTTTAGTTTAAGTTTTAAAGCATTTATGTTAGGTTTTTGACCTGTAAAATATTTATCTAGCCAACTTTTAGTTCGTTTAAATATTTCTAAATTATCGTTTATTTTGGCTTCTTTTTTAATATCTTGATAGTATGGCTCGTTTTCTAATATGATATGAGTTAAATGTTCACCATCACTAATTAAGGTTAAGTTGCCGATTTTTGATGAATAAATTGTTTTATATTTCATGGTGTCACCTCATATAAATGATATGAAATTTTGAGATTAATGTCAAGAAAGGCATCTTTGATTAGGATTTTTTAAGGGCGTAGTTTGAAGGTTTTTGGGGCTTTTTTATAGACTAAAATTAAGGCTACTACACAATATAAAAGACTAAAGATGATGGTGGATAGCCCAAAGTAAAAGGTTGGAAGTTTTTCGCCGATGAAGAAGTAACAGACAAAATAAGTTATACCTTGGACAAGTGAATATGTGGCGCTTTTCATTTCGGTGTTGGCGTTATATGGCTGAAGCAGATAATACATGACTAGATAATGAACAGAGAAAAAGATACTCATAGAAATAATTGAGATAAATAAAATTATATAATTTAAAGTCTCTGCCGTTCCTCCAGTTATATATAAAAGTAAAGATAGGCCGGTGCCAATTAAAAAAGCAGGCAATAAGTTAATTAAAATTAAAGTTTTTAATCTTTCTTTAAAAAGGCCTAGAATTACTTTGGGGGTTCGATATATGCGATATGTAAGCATACTGTGGTCACAGTTCATAAACATGGCTTGGGTAACAGTGGTTCCACGGTTTAAGATATACATGACAAAGACAAAGTACGGCAAATAAACTAGTAATAAGGCATTGATGCCAGTAGCAATCGTTTTGTTTTTTAAAGAAAGGATTATCAAAATGATAAAGATACCAATAATTACTAAAGCTTGTTTTTTGACAGCTTTGGTTAAAATCTTACTATGTCTTTTGACAAATAGTTCGTGAAAATAGGCAAACCCGTGTTTGTTACTAGTGAAATTTTTATCTAATTCAATTTGCTTTGAAACGTTTTCTTTGATTTTTTCGGTACTTTGGGCATTTTCGACGGCATATACGTTTTCATTTGTTAAAAGCCCATTATATACTTGTTTATATTTATCAAATGAGTTAATGACTTTAAGGCTTAATAGACCTGTAATTATACTTATGATAAAGCAAATAGTAAAAATAATTTGATTGATAGTTATACCGATATAAGGTAGGCCGTAAGCACATAATAAAAGTGCGCCGATAAGTAACCAAGTTAATTTACTTAAGGCATTTTCGTTTTTAACTATTTTGGTTTTTTTATATTCTTTTAAAACGTAAGCACTGAAAGATATTTTGACCATTACAACAAAAATAGGCATGATTAAGCAAAGCCATAAAGGTACTTTGGATAATAGGCCAAAGATTATGGTAAAAGGCATAAAGCCGATAAAGGTTTTAATCATAGCATAAATATAATTAGATAATGTGTAGTTTTTAGCATCCATATTCATAATTATCATGGCATAATATTTATCTTTAGTAGGATTAAACATATAGGTGTTCATAATACCGCCAATGATGGTTAAAAATAAAAATAGATGGATAAAGACATTTGCATTATTTAGTTTAAATGCTGGAAGCATGGCAATAATGCAGAAGAAGATATAAAGAAATTTACCTAAAAAGATACTACATAATTCCATGATTATACTAATTATATTACCTATAATTTTTAAAAATTTATTTTTATATAAACTTTCGGGTAATATTTTTCTTATTATTGGAAGCTGTTTTATTGAATAGATAACACTATTGACGCGGTAGGTGTTTTTTAATTTAAAAGAGGTAATAAAAGATTCTAACATACTACTCCTCCTTTAAGGCTTCGATTATTTTTTCTTTGAAGCTTTCGTTATCTAAGTTATCTTTATTTATTTCTTTTAAAATGCCTTTATTTAAGACAACTATTTCGTCGCAAAGGTCTAAAGCAAGTTCCATGATATGGGTTGATAAAATGATAATGTGATCTTTTTTTATGTCTTTAAACATCTGTTTCATTTCTTCCCCAGCAACGACGTCAAATGAGGTTAAAGGCTCATCTAAAAGTAAGATATTAGGACTAGCAATAATGTTTACCAGCATTTGCATTTTATTTTTCATGCCATGTGAGTAGTCTTTCATAAGCCTATCTCTATCTTCTTTTTCAATCTGCATGAAATTAAAATAATCGTCGATAGTTTTTTCATTTTTGATTTGTTTTTTATTTATTTCGATAAAGAATTTTAAGAATTCCCTACCCGTTAAAAACTCTGGAACATTAGGAGTTGATAGAACATAGCCAATATCTTCTGGTTCAATTTTTCTATCTATTTTATCATTTATATAAAACTGTCCGCCATCTAAGTCTAAATCTTCATTTAGGCAGTTAAATAATGTGGTTTTACCCGCCCCATTTCTACCTAATAATCCATAAATTTTACCTTTTTCAAATTCAAAATTGATGTCTTTTAAAACTTCTTTTGGGCCAAAATTTTTCTTTAAATGTTTAATAACTAACTTCATGTTTTCCTCCTTGATTTCACATTTATTTCATTATACATGATGGATATATGTTTGACAATGATTATCAACCACCCTGCACTGAAAGTGCAGGGTTTGTAGTGATGACTGAAAGTCATACTATATGCTAAAGCATACTAT
>CALVXV010000022.1 GCA_944371685.1 uncultured Bacilli bacterium
GATAGTAAAAGTGGTAATTTACTTGTTCGTAGTGGGATGATAAAAAAAGAGGCAAGTGGCGTTTATATGTTTATGCCTATGGGACTTAGAGTTAAGAGAAAAATAGAAAATATTATTAGGGATGAAATGGATAAAGCGGGAGCTAATGAAGTTTTAATGCCGGCGTTAATACCTAGTGAAATTTTTCATAAGTCACATCGTTATGATTCTTTTGGACCTGATATGTTTAAATTAAATGATAGAAATGATAGAGAGTTTTGTTTAGGACCAACTCATGAAGAATTATTTGTTATGGCGGCTAAAGAAAAAATTAAATCTTATAGGGATATGCCATTTAATATTTATCAGATTCAAGATAAGTTTAGAGATGAGGCTAGACCACGTTTTGGATTAATTAGAACTAGAGAATTTACAATGAAGGATGCTTATAGTTTTGATACTAATAGTGAGACTGGTGAGGTTAGTTATCAAAAAATGGTTCAAGCTTATAAAAATTCATTTGATAGAATGGGTATTGATTATAGAATTGTTCGTGCGGATACTGGAGTTATGGGCGGAGATTTGTCTGAAGAATTTCAAGCGGTTACGGATATTGGTGAAGATATTTTAGTGATGTGTGATAGTTGTGATTTTGGATCTAATATCGAGGTTGCACCCGTGAAAGCGGAAGAGTTTTCAAAAGAAGAAGTTAAGAAAATTGAACTTATAGAAACACCTGGTGTTAAAAGTATTGAGGATATAGTGTCATTTTTAAATATTGATGTTAAAAAAACAGTTAAGACGTTAGTTTATAATGTCGATGGTGAGGTTATATTTGCTTTAGTAAAAGGTGATAGGGATTTAAACGATACAAAGTTACGAAAGTTACTTAATGCTAGTAGTGTAGAGCTTGCTACTGATGATGAGTTAAAGAAGATTACTGATGCGTCTTTTGGTTCTTTAGGCCCAGTTGGTATTGATGTTAAAATTGTTATCGATAATGAGGTAGCTAATATGTGTAATTTTGTATGTGGAGCTAATAAAACAGGTTATCATTACATCAATGTTAATTTGAGTGATTTTGATGTTTATATGCAAGGTGATATTGTTAATATTTGCGAAGGTGATACTTGTCCACATTGCTCTGGTAAAATTTACTTTAAAAAAGGTATTGAAATTGGTAATACATTTAAACTTGGTACCAAATATTCTGAGGCTTTGAATTTGAATTATTTAGATGAGGAAAATAAGTTAAAACCAGTATATATGGGATGCTATGGCATTGGAGTAGCTAGATGTATGGCAGCTATTGCTGAGCAAAAAGCTGATGAGCATGGTTTAGTATGGCCAGTTGCTATTGCCCCTTTTACAGTTGGAATTATAGTTATTAATATGAAAGATGAGGTTCAAAATAAGCTGGCTTTAGATTTATACGATGAATTTAATAAAATCGGTTTAGATGTTTTACTTGATGATAGAGATGAGAGGGCTGGAGTTAAGTTTAAAGATATGGAGTTGATTGGTGTTCCATATAGAATTACGGTTGGTAAAAAAGCTCAAGATGGAATATTAGAGTTAAAATCTCGCGATGGTAAGGTCTATAAGGAAATTTCTAAAGATAAAATTGTTGATGAAATTAAAAGTTATTTATAAATAAAAAATGACATTATATTTGTGTCATTTTTTTTATACTGTTTTTGGTGGTGATATGACAGTTTATATTGATGGGCTTTTGTTTTTGAATTTTTATTTAGATTTTTTGCTTTTACTTACTGTAGTTATTATTTTAAAGAGGAATGTTAGGATATTTAGAATTGTGTTAGGGGCTTTTACTGGTAGTTTAACTATTTTGGTTTTGTTTTTTGACATTACATCTTTACAGTTATTTTTTCTTAAGATTTATGTAAGTTTTATTATGTGTATAGTATGCTTTGGATATAAAGATTTAAAAAGTTTTTTGATTAATGTAGGTTGTTTTTATATGATTAGTATTTTGCTTGGTGGTTTTTTATATGTTATTAATGATAGTTTAGTTTATGATAATCATGGAATAGTATTTTTTAATAATGATTTTAGTTTAAATATTTTATTTTTAATTATAGTTTCGCCAATAGTTATGTTTTTATATGTAAAGCAGATAAAAATGTTTAAGAAGAAAATTAATTTTACTTTTAAAACAAATATTTATATAGGAAGAAAAGTTTTGCGTTTAAACGGATATTTAGATAGTGGAAATGTTTTGAGTTATAAAAATAAGCCAGTAATTTTGACAAATATTGATAATAATTTTAGAAATAAAAAAATATATATTCCATATATTGTGATAGGAGGGACGGGTTTACTTGAATGTATAAAGGTTCGAAAGGTTGAAGTAGTAGGACTGGGTATTTTTGAAAATATTTATTTGGGTTTTAGTAAGGATTTTAAGCTGTTTGGAGCAGATGTTTTATTAAATGGAATGATGAAAGGAGATATGTGATGATAAAGAGATTAATTTATTTAGTTAAAAGATTTTTTGAGAAGGATTTAATATTTTTTATTGGGAGTGCGGATAAACTTCCGGCTCCTTTATCTAAAGAAGATGAAATTAAATATGTTACTTTGTCAATGAATGGCGATAGTAAAGCAAGAAGTAAACTTATAGAGCATAATCTTCGTTTGGTTGTGTTTTTGGCTAAAAAATATGAAAATACAGGAGTTGATTTGGAAGATTTGGTTAGTATTGGTAGTGTTGGATTAATTAAAGGGGTAAATACTTATAAGCTTAGTAAAAATATAAAATTAGCAACTTATGCATCTAGGTGTATTGATAATGAAATTTTGATGTTTCTTAGAAAAAATAAAAGAAGAAGGGGCGAAATTAGTTTTGAGGATAATTTGAGTTTTGATTCAGAGGGTAATGAATTACATTTAGAAGATGTTTTGGGAACAGATAGTGATATTGTGACAAAGGGTTTGGAGGAAGAAATAGAGAAAAAACTTTTATATGAAGAAATTGAAAAGTTAAATGAGCGGGATAAAAAAATAATGATTTTGCGATATGGACTTTATAATAGTGAGGAGATGACACAAAAGGATGTAGCAAGTTTACTTGGGATTAGTCAATCTTATATTTCAAGGATAGAGAAAAAAGTGATTAGAAAATTAAAATTACTTGATAAAAAGTAAATAATTATATTTTATTATTTTCATATTCTATTATGGAGGGATATGATGAAAGTATGTGTTTATGCGATATGCAAAAATGAGGAAAAATTTGTCAGCAGGTGGTATGATTCGATGAAGGAGGCAGATAAGATATTTGTCTTAGATACGGGATCTACTGATGGAAGTTTTGATGAATTAAAAAAATTAGGGGTAATAGTTAAAAGAGAAATTATTATGCCATGGCGATTTGATGAGGCGAGAAATAGGTCATTAGATATGGTTGATGAAGATGCGGATATATGTGTGTGCACAGATTTAGATGAGATGTTTGAAAAAGGATGGCGTGATAAAGTAGAAAAAGCTTGGACTCAAGGTGTCACTAGACTTGGTTATACTTATAATTGGAGCTTAGATGATGATGGGCGACCGTTAGTTAGTTTTAATAGTGATAAGATTCATGCGAGAGTAGGATATAGGTGGACACATCCGGTACATGAAGTTTTGAGTTATGATGGAGTGGAAGTTAGAAATTTGGATGAATCGATTGTGCTAAATCATTATCCAGATAGAGCGAAATCGAGGGGAAGTTATTTACCATTATTAGAATTATCAGTTAAGGAAGATCCACTTGACGATAGAAATACGCATTATTTAGGTAGAGAGTATATGTATTATGAAAGATGGAATGAAGCGATTGATACTTTAATTTATCATTTAAGTTTAGAAAGAGCAGTTTGGAAAGATGAAAGATGTGCTTCTATGCGGTTTATTGGAAGATGTTATAAGCATTTGAATAGACCATTAGAAGCGCAGATGTGGTATAAAAAGGCGATAGATGAGGCACCACATTTAAAAGAGCCTTATAGTGAACTGGCATTATTTTATTATGAACAAGGCGAATATGCAAAAGCAGTACCTCTTTTTTTAAATGCTTTGAAAATAAAAAAAGGATATAAGAGTTATATTACGGAGTGGTTTAGTACTGATTTTAGTGTTTGTGATTTTTTATCTATTTGTTATTATAATATAGGTGATTATGATAAGGCTTTAGAGTATGTAGATAAGGCCCTTGAGATTAAAGAAGATGAGAGGGTTTTAAAAAATAAAAAATTGATTATAGAAAAAATGTAAAAGATTTTTTTGAATGTCTTTTAAAAAGATAATATTTTAGATATAATTGTAATATGGAGGTAGGAAAGATGCAGAAAAGCAGTAAAATTTTGAATTTTGAATTTTGTTTATCACTTATTTTAATTACTTTGGGTGCAGTTATGGCTGCTTTGGCTTTGGAACTTATTTTAATTCCTAATTCGATGATCGACGGTGGTATGAATGGGGTTTCTATTATTTTAAATACCTTATTTGGTGGTTCACTAGGTGTGATAATTTTTATTGTAAATTTACCATTTTTAATTTTAGGATATAAGCAACTTGGTAAGAAGTTTGTGTTTAAAGCCGGTTATGGTATGGTTCTTTTTAGTATTTTGCTTGAGGTGTTTGGTAATTATGAGCCACTTATTAATGATACTTTACTGGCAACTGTTTATGGAGGTATTTTACTTGGTGTAGGGTGCGGAATTATTATTAAAGAAGGTGGCTGTTTAGATGGGACAGAGATTGTAGCTATACTTGTTAATAGGAAGAAAAGTATTTCTGTAGGTCAAGTAGTTCTTTGCTTTAATGTTGTAATTTATGGGGCAGCTATTTTTGTGTTTGGAGCTGAAAGAGCATTATATTCTTTACTTACTTATTTTATTTCTTATAAGGTTATTGATATGGTTTCTGATGGACTTAATAGTGCGAAAGCGGCTTTTATTATTACTGATGATGGAACAGAGATTGCGAGCGAGATATTAAAAAGACTTGGTAGAACTGTAACTGTATTATCTGGTGAGGGAATTATTTCTCATGGTGATAAGAGAGTTTTATATACAGTAATTACAAGATTTGAGGTATCTATTTTAAAAGATATTTTGAATGAGGTTGATGATTCATCATTTGTGACTGTTTTTGATGTATCAGAGATAATTGGTAATCATATTAAAAAAACGCCTAATCGTGTAAAGGTTGAAGGCGAGGACCGTCAAATTTTATGACGGTTTTTGTTTGGCGTGATATAATGAAATAGTTGGTGATTAGATGAAAAAAATAAAATGGATATGTTTTTTAATTTTGTTTTTATGTTTTGTGATGGCTGCTTATTTAGTTTTAGAAGGTAAAACTGATAGTTTTGATAATTTTATTTATGGTATAGTTACATTTAATAAAAGTGATTTTTTAACAGGTTTTTATAAGTTTATTACTTATTTTGCAAGTGAAGTAATGATTATTTTAGTGTCTTTATTTTTTTTACTATTAAAGAGAAAAAAATATGGTATGTTTGTTTTTTTAAATGCGGTTAATATTTTTGTTTTGAATGTTTGTTTAAAATTAATTTTTATGAGAGAAAGGCCGACTGATTTAATGATTATTACAGGGTCTGGATATAGTTTTCCGTCTGGGCATGCGATGGCAGCTTTGGGATTTTATGGTTTTATTATTTATCTGATATGGAGTATGAATTTGGAAAAAAGGGCTAAAGTTGGATTTTCTGTTTTACTTGGTTTACTTATTTTAATGATTGGGGTAAGTAGAATATATTTAGGAGTACACTATGCGAGTGATGTTTTGGCTGGGTATTTGGCCAGTGGAGCTTATTTGATTTTATATATTACTTTAGTAAAAAGAATTTTAAAGAAGGAGACTTTGGATGATTAAAATTATTAAAAATTATTTAAAGCAAAATTTATTTTATGTATCGGTGATTATAACGGGAATTGTTAGTTTTCTTATGGGGTTATTTTATGTACTTTTAAAAAATGAATTGTTTGAAATGACTTCTAGTAATTATTTAGAAGGTACTGGTGTTTTGGCAAATTATGTGACGGTATCTACTGATAGACCTAGTGGGGTTTATTATTTTTTGATTGGTTTATTTTGTGCGTTTTTTTTCTTTTTGATAGTGTCTTTGATTTTGAAGGGGTATTTAAAAAAAGATTATTTTCAAATATTTAATTTGTTTGGAATTTTAAATGTTATATTAATGATATGTTTAATTTTAGGGGTTTGTTTTATTAATATATCAGTTTTATTTACTTATATTATTTTATTTGTTTTTTTGCTTTTTTATTTATTTGGTTTTTATAAAGTTTTGGATTTATTAAATATAGATAAGAGAAAAAAGATTTTTTCTTTATTGATATTTGTTTTGCCTATAATAATTATTTTATTGATTTTGAAATTATTTGTTTAAATTTTTTCCTTTTCCCTCATTATAATGGTGAAAGGAGAAGATTATGGCACGTGGCAAAGTAGAGATTGCGAACGTGAATACTGCGAATATTAAGGTTTTAAGTTTAGATGAACAGCTAGAATTATTTAAAAGATATCAAAGTGGTGATGTTTTGGCTAAAGAGGAGCTGATTAATGGTAATTTGAAACTGGTATTATCAGTTTTGAAAAACTTTACATTTAGAGCTATTGATTTAGATGATTTATTTCAAGTTGGGGTTATTGGTTTAATTAAGGCAATTGATAACTTTGATTTAAAGCATGAAGTGCGTTTTAGTACTTATGCAGTACCAATGATATTAGGTGAGATAAAAAGGTATTTAAGGGATAATAGTAGCCTTAGAATATCTAGGAGTATTAAAGATTTAGCTTATAAGGCTTTAAGAGTTAAAGAGGAGTTGACTTTTAAAAATAATAGGGAACCGTCGGCCGTTGAGATTGCAAGTGAGCTTAATTTACCGGAGTGGGAAGTGGTGCAAGCGTTAAATTCTTTGAAAGATACGGTTAGTATGTTTGAACCAATTTATAGTGATGGTGGTGATGTTATTTATTTGGCTGATCAGCTTTCAAATGACGATAGTGTTTATGATTTGGAAACTAAGATTGCGCTTAGGAAAGCTTTAATGGAAATTAAGGATAAAGAAAAATATATTATTATTCAAAGGTATATGATCGGAAAAACGCAAACTGAATTAGCTGAGGAAATTGGGATTAGTCAAGCTCAGATATCGAGGCTTGAGAAAAATGGTTTAGCAAAGATAAAAAAAATGATTAAATAGACATGCTTTGGCGTGTTTTTTATTATATTTTTTGAGTTGACCAAATAATATATATTAGGGTTATTTTAAAGAGTTTTAATTGTTTGTGTTAATTTGACAAATATGGTATATATGTTTATAATAACGGCTATATTGGGAGGGGGTTTGTATGGAAAGACAAGAATATTTAGGAATTATTACAGAAGAAGAATATAAATTAATTGATGAACTTATAAAAAATGGTCAGTTAAAAGAATATCATTATTTGATTGAGATGCTTGATAAAGAGAAAAATGAGCTTTTATTTGATATGGATAAAACCCCAGAAGAAATTTATGATAGGATAATTTTGGATTATTTAAAAAAAGTGAAGGGTGTAAGTATGTTAGTACCGGGGGTGTCAACTGGTATTAAAGATGCAAAAAGTGGCGTATCTATTTATACTTATAATGGTAAGACTAAAAAAAACGGAATTAAAGTTGATGAAAATACACGCTTTGATTTAGCTAGTTCAACTAAATTATTTACGGTGATTGAAGCTTTAAAGTTAGCTGAAGAAGGCAAGTTTGATTTAGATAGATTGGTTTTGGATTATAAGAATGGTAAATATAGTAATTTGGATATTCCAGTAGATAAAATGGCTAAGTTTTATTATGATTTAAGAACTGATGGTAGACTCGATGAAAGAGATGATATTTCTTTGCAGGAGTTTCAAAGAAGGCTGGTATCTACTAGGATAGTTAAGGACAAGACCTTTGTTTATAGTGATATTCCATTTATTATTTTAAAAGATATAATGCCTGAGGCAGATGAATATTTTAAAAAATATTTTAATGAAGAAATGGAACTTTTACAAACTAGTTATGATAGAAGTTTTGGGGTATTAACTGGTATGAGAGATAGGGAAACTGTTAATGATCCTAAGGCAAGGGTTATGGAAAGATATAGTTTACATCCTGGACATGCGGGATTATTTAGTACGTCTAAAGATATGGTGAAATTATTTGAAAAATTAAATAATGGATTTTTGTCTAATGAATCTATTATGAATATGGTGACTCCGGCTTTAGATACACCTATTTTGTTAAATTCAGATGGAACAATTATGTATAAGAAAAATAAAGATGGTTATTCTTCTGGTATTCAAAATGTAAATAGAGGTATGGGTGTTTATTATAAACATCCAGAAGGTATTAGGGTAAGTGAAATTGTGGATGTGATGGGCGATGAATCATTTGCAATCGCCGGATTTACTGGCACTTGGGCGGTGTTTGATCTTAAAAATGGGTTGACAGCGAATATTTTAGCTAATCCATTTTCTGATGAGAGTGAGCGAGAAGTTGTTATTGATAATAAAAAGTTTAGTATTACCGACTGCGGTAAATGTTTTGAAAATGGTACTAGATTTAAAGTTAGTGGCAAGATATCTAAAGTTTTAGATGGCGAAGGTAATGTAGTTGGAAATGCACCATTTACAAGAATTACTAATACTTTAAAAGAAGCTCAAATTTATACTTTACTTAAGTTAAGGTTTGCGAAAAATGTTTTGATGCGTAAAGCCGAGGCTGAGCAAAGTGAAGTTTTAAACGAGGCAGTTGTAAATAGTTTTGAAAAGGAAAGGTTAGTGAAAGGAAAATGATTATGGAAAAACCGATAATTGGTATTATTTCATCTAGGGTAGAGACTGAAGATGGACCGTTTATGACAAAAACGAGTTATAATGAGACTTATCCTAAGAGAATTATTGAAGCTGGAGGAATTCCCGTTGGGGTGATTTTTCCTAATAATGAGTTTAATACTGATGTTTTAGATATATGTGATGGTTTTGTTTTACAAGGTGGTTCGACTATTTATTCATCTAATATAAATACAGTTCATTATGCCTTACAAAAAGAAAAACCGATTTTAGGAATATGTATGGGATTTCAAACAATGCTTGGATATGAATGGGTAAGAAGTGAGTTTGGTGATAGGGTGCCAACTTATGGCGAGATTAGTGATTTCTTTAAGCCTGAGGATGAAGTTAATTTTATTGAGAAAAGAGCTGGACATAATAATTTAGATCCATTTTATTTAAGCAAGATTGAAAAATCAAAGCATGGAGTTTTGCTTTCAAGAGAGTCTAATTTAGCGCGTATATTTAATAGTACTTATGTAGAGGTACCATCAGTTCATGGATGGTGTGCTTTGGATAGAGTTTTAGAAGGAAATAAAAGTCATTTATTTAAGGTAGTTGGCCGAAGTAATGATGGTAATATGGAGGCTATTGAAAGTACAGTACCTGATTGGTGGGCGACAGGAGTACAATTTCATCCAGAGCTTGAAGAAGAAAATTTACCTTTATTTGAAAATTTAGTTTTTGAAGCTAAGGTTAAAAAATTAAGAAGATGATTCATTTTCTTTTTTTTCTTTCATATAATTGAATGGGTGGATTTGTATGATGCTTTCTGATTTACAAACGAAAGATATTATTAATGTGTTTGATGGTAAGAAGATTGGAATGATTATTGATGTTAGTTTAGATAGGGAAGGTAAGATTACTGAGATGAGCGTGCAAAGGCGGAGATTTATATTTTTTAGCGGTGGAACTGTTAAGATAAAGTGGAGTCAGATTGACAAGATTGGTAAAGATGTTATACTAGTAAATGTGAATATGTAGGAGGAGATATATGAAAATATTACTACATACTGGTAAGTTTAAAGATGTTGAGAAAAGCGGTGTTGGCAAGGCGATTGTTCATCAAATGAAAGCTTTAGATTTAGTACATGTGCCTTATACAACTGATCCTAATGATGATTTTGACATTGCTCATATTAATACAATTTTTCCTGAATCACTTATGCTGGCTAAGAAGTGTAAACAAATGGGGAAAAAGGTTATTTTTCATGCTCATTCAACAGAGGAGGATTTTCGTAATTCTTTTAAATTATCTAATGGTGTTTCTCCGATATTTCGTCAGTGGCTTAAGCTTTGTTATGGCTCGGCTGATTTACTTATTACACCAACTGAATATTCTAAAAATGTATTGGAACAATATGATTTGGGTAAGGAGATAATTCCTATTTCTAATGGTATTGATTTAGAGTTTTTTAAAAGAACGAAAGATGGTAGAAAAAAATTTAGAGAAAAATATGGCTTTGCGGATGATGATAAGGTGATTATGGCAGTTGGACTTTATATTGAAAGAAAAGGTATTTTGGAGTTTTTGGAACTAGCTAAAAGAATGCCTGAATATAAGTTTATTTGGTTTGGTTATACTAAACCTTCACTTATTCCAATTAAAATAAGTGAGGCAATTAAGAATAAAACGGATAATGTTTATTTCCCTGGATATGTTAATAGCACTGAGCTTAAGGATGCATATCAAGGATGTGATTTATATATTTTTCCAACTAAAGAAGAAACTGAGGGTATTGTCTTACTTGAAGCTTTGGCTATGAAAGCAAAAACTTTGATTAGTGATATTCCGATATATGATGATTGGTTAAAAGATGGAGTTAATGTTTATAAAGCTAAGAATATTGATGATTTTGAGTATAAAATTAAACTTATTTTAAAAGGTAAATTACCTGATTTAACTATAGAAGGTTATAAAGTGGCAGCTGATAGAGATATTAAGAAAATTGGTTATCAGTTAAAGAAGGTTTACGAATATGTTTTAGAGAAGGATTTAATAAATAAGTAAGATAATAAGCAAGATTTAAGCAAGATGGTGGTAATTATCTTGCTTTTTTGGTATAATATATAGTAGAAAAAGAGGCGATATAAATGGGTAAGTATGTACCACCTTTTGAAATAAGTAATGAAATGTTAAATTTAGTTTCGTCTATTATGGAGAAAATTGGTAAACTTAGTAATTATGCTTATTTAGATAAGATGCCAATTCTTAGACGTAATAACCGAATTAAATCTATTCATTCTTCTTTAGCAATTGAGGCTAATTCTTTATCTTTAGGTCAAGTTAAAGATATTATTAATGGAAAACTTGTTTTAGGACCACAAAAAGAAGTGCAGGAAGTACAAAATGCTTATAAAGCTTATGAAGAAATAGAAAATTACAATCCTTATAGTTTAGATGATTTAAAAAAGGCTCATGGTTTTTTAACTTATTTAATTTTAAATGATTCTGGAAAGTTTAGAAAAGGTGAAGATGGGGTTTTTGATGGTGATAAATGTATATTTATGGCACCACCGGCTGAGAGAATTCCTCTGCTTATGAATAATCTTTTTGATTGGATGAATGAAAATAAAGATGTTATTCATCCGTTAATTCTTTCTTCAATATTTCATTATGAGTTTGTATTTATTCATCCTTTTAGTGATGGCAATGGTAGATGTGCAAGGTTATGGCAAACGGTTATACTTTCTAAATATAAAGACTTTTTTGAATATTTACCTATTGAGTCACAAATCTTTAAATATCAAGATGAATATTATAGGGTTATTAATGAATGTAATTTGAAGGGTAATTCAAATAAGTTTATTTTGTTTATGCTTCATATGATTAATGAGGTTTTAGAAGAAATTATGAATGTTTCGCAAGAGATGATTATAAGTTCTAATATTTATATTAAGAAACTATTGGATGTTATGGAATATGATGTGCCTATGAGTGCAAATGAAATTATGGATAAGCTTGGAATAAAATCTAAAGAAACACTTAGAGGTAATTATCTTGAGCCGGCAATTAATGAAGGATTGGTTAAACTTACTATTCCTGACAAACCGACTAGTAAAAATCAAATGTATTATAAAGTTTAATTTGCATTTAATTTTTTATCTTTTGTAAAATGGTTACTATTCACAGCCGTCTGCCATGTATTTATAATGTATTGGACTTGGAATTCGTCTAAAAATAGGCTGTGAATACTTGTTTTGGCATATGTTTATAAAAATTAAAATTCAATAAAGCCGTTAAAATAAAGAAATTAATTGTTAAATTTAGCTATGAATAGTAACGTAAAATGATAGGAAGCAAGTGATTTAGCGAAAATATTACTTGTTTTTTTTTTTTTTTTTGTGATATCTTGATATTGAATAGAATAGGAGATGTATTCATGAAAGAAAAGATAAAGAAAATTATAAAAGGATATTTGCCAGGTTTTATAACAGGAATAGTGGTGTGTGGTACAGTAAGTGTAATAGCAGCGACCTATTTTCCATCAAACGACGTGACATATGATAATAAAGAAAGTGGTTTAGAATCAACAAATGTTCAAGGAGCCATCGATGAACTATATAATATTTGTAATCCACCATATACTCCAGGACAAGG
>CALVXV010000023.1 GCA_944371685.1 uncultured Bacilli bacterium
AGCAATCGATGAGCTTTATAATGTATGTTTTCCACCAACTCCCGCAGGAAATCAAATTTTGGAACAAGTAGATGTAGTAACCTCAGGAGATGGACTATATAAAGATGCATATGAAGATGGCAGATATTTTTATAAAGGGAAGAATGTAAAAAATTATGTAACATTTAATGATGAAGAAGCCGGCTGGCGAATAATATCCATAAATTCTGATGGAACCATAAAAATAATGAGAGATGCTAGCATAGGGGATAAACAATGGGATTCGACTACTAATAATAACTGGACCAGACCGGCAAGTTTGAATACGTATTTGAATAGTACCTATTATAGTGGACTAAATTCAACAGCCCAAAGTCAAATAGTATCTAAAGACTTTAGTATAGGAGCTGTAACTTATAAGGATACAAGTTTATCAAATAGTATAAATAGCGAAAATAGTAAAAAGTGGAATGGGAAAATTGCTTTAGCCACAGCCAGTGAATATATAAGAAGTAATAGTAACCAAGGAAGCTGTGGAAATATTAATCAAGTTTATAATTCATCATCTTGCGGAAATACAACATGGATGCATAATAGTACAGATTGGTGGATGTTGTCGCCTCTTTATGGCGATTCTAACGTCGTGTTCATCGCGACTTCGGGCAGCACCTTCGACGGCTTCATCTTTGCTGGCAGTTCCAATGGCGTCCGACCGGTTGTTTATCTCTCCGCAGAAGTCCAAATCACCGGAGGAGATGGCAGTCAGTCAAATCCATTTCAAATTTCTTAGTTGTAAATGTCAACATAAAAGTTTATAATTATGTCAAAGTTAAAACCTTATAAATTGAGTGAATAAAAACCACTAATTTTTTTATTCCAATTTCCTTTTGACAAGCAGAAATCTTTTTTATGATGATAAGTCGTATAAATGTCAGAAGTCATATAAAATAAAAGTAATAGGAAGTCTAAAATACCTATAACAGTTAATAGTCATTTTAAATAAAGTAAGATAGGCTTTAAACTTAGATATAACACAATATCTATTGTTAGTTTTAGAATTGATTTAGTAATAATAAATCCTATATTTTTATAAGACTTAGAATTAAAAAAATACTAAAAAAATTTTGAAAACTATCTACAATACTATCAAAATTAGGCTATTTCATCAAATATGACATACAAACAAGGAATAGTATATAATATCCCTTGTTTTTCTTATATAAAAACTGTCTAGCGATAAGTTTCAACTTTTGCTATAAAATTAATTTATATAATAAAATCATAGGAAATCAAACCTATGATTTTTAATAATTTAAACTATCTTCATCTAAAAGAAAATCAGTTATACCCATAATAACAATACCCTTATCATCTCTCCATCTTTTAATATTATCTTTAACAATAATAATTTTTTTAAAGAAATCATTCACATTCATAAATGATTTTTCTTCTTGCTCTCTTTTTTCCTTAGTATCAATATTTAAAGCTGACTGAATATAAAATTTATTATTACCTTTATTAGCTATAAAATCAATTTCATACTGTTTTCTGCCTTCTTTATTTCTAACCTCAACTACACCGACATCTACTTTAAAACCTCTCCGTTTGAGTTCGATGTAGATAATATTTTCCATTATGTGATTTTCTTCTTGCTGACGAAAATCTAAAAATGCATTTCTTATTCCAATATCAGTAAAGTAATATTTATAAGGAGTATCAATATATTTTTTACCTTTAATATCGTATCTTAATGCTTTTTCAATAATAAAAGCGTCCTCAAAATATAATAAATAATTATATATAGTTTTATCAGTTAATAAAGTGTTTTTATTATAAGATTTAAAAGTTTTAGATAATTTTAATGGATTAGTAAGAGAACCAATACTTGACGCTATTACCTCTATTAGTTTTTCTAAATCTTCCTTATTTTGAATATTATTTCTTTCAATTACATCATTCAAATATACATTTTGTTTTTGCGACTCCAAATACTGCATCTTATCTTCTTCTTTAGAATAAGAAAGAACAAGTGGGAGACCTCCATAAGTATAATATTCTATCCAAGCATCTTCTCTACTACCATCATAATTAGAATAAAATTCTTTGAACGAAAGCGGATAAACTCTAATTTCATCACCCCTACCTCTAAATTCGGTAATAATATCAGAAGATAAAAACTTAGAATTACTACCAGTAACATATATATCTAAATTTTCCTGTCTTAATAGACCATTTAATAACCTTTCAAAATTATCTACCAATTGTATTTCATCTAAAAGTATGTAATATAAATCATTATCTATAACTTTTTCATTAATATATTCTCTAAGTTTTTTAGTGTCTAATAAATCAGAATTCATATTATCATCTAAAGCAATCATAATAATATGATTTTCTTTTACTCCACTATTCAAAAGATAATTTTTAAATAAATAATTTAATAAATAAGATTTACCACATCTTCTAATTCCAGTTATAATTTTTATTAAATGATTATTTTTTCTATCAATTAATTTTTGTAAATAATAGTCTCTTTTAATTTCCACACCATCATCTCCATTCCGAATTATTGACACTTTTGCCACAAATTCGTAATAATTATAGCATCATTAATAAGTTTAGTCAATTTAATTCCGAATTATTGACACTTTTGCCACAAATTCGTAATCAATACTAAATTATGCAAATAAAAAAGATATGTTAAAAACATCTTTTCCACAAAAAAACGATTCTCAAACCAAGAATCGTTTTAAAATATTAATTATCCATATAATTCATTAATTTTGGAACAATCTGTTTTTTACGAGAAACAAGTCCTTCAAAGAAATGACCTTGTTCAATATTGTCAACTCCAAATGAATTTGCAAAGATATCTTTAGCTTTGTCATTAAAGAAAATATAAGAACCATTTTTCAAAATATCAGTTACAAACAAAGCAATAGCTGTATATCCTTCATTAGCTTCTTCATTTAATTCACTAATAAATTCATCTTGTTTACTCATAATTTCTTCTGTACTCATAGTTGAAACTTGTCCAATTCCCACTTTTTGGTTATCCACCATAAAGTTTTTAAAATCACCATGAATAATTTCAGAAATAGATTTACCTTCCATTGAAGAACCAGCTTTAAACATTTGCATTCCATATTCTCTAAAATTTACTCCGGCAATTTTAGAAAGTTCTTCCAAAGCTTCTTTATCTACATCTGTAGTTGTTGGTGAAGTTAAAAGAAGTGTATCAGAAATAATACCTGACATCATAAGACCTGCGTACTTTTTAGGAATTTTAATGTTATGTTCTTTAAACATTAAATATAAAATAGTCTCAGTACAACCTAATGGCATATTTCTAAAATTAATTGGCATATTCGTACCTATATTACCAATCTTGTGATGATCTACAATCTCAATAATTTCAGCCTCATCTAAACCAATAACACTCTGTTCTTTTTCGTTGTGGTCAACTAAAATAACTTGTTTAGGATGACGACTATAAGCCATACTAACTCTAAACACCCCTAAACATTTACCATCATTGTCAACCACTGGATAATTACTATATTTTTTCTTATTAGCTAAATCCAAAACTTCACCTAAAGCATCATTCTCGTTAATATAAACAATATCTTTAGTTTTCATTTTTTCTTTAATATAATTACTCAAAACAACTAAATTCGCTGTCGTTAAACCATCGTGTTTAGTACTAATAACATCTACATGATTCTTCTTAGCTATCTCTAAGTGCTCCTTTTTCATCTTAACTCCATTAGTTAAAATAATAATTGATGCACTATTTTCTACTGCATATTCAATAATTGAATGACGGTCACCAGTAATCAAAACACTCTCTTTATCAATCTTAATATTTTCTTTAAAAGTAGTACTTCTATAACTTGGTGAAATAATATTACCTTGAATTTCCTTGTCAAATCTAAGTATTTCCTTACCATTTAAAGCCTCAAGTAAATTATCATAAGAAGTATTAAGTTTCCTTAAATCATTATTAATTAAGTTACTTGCTACATCCTTCATAGATACTGCACCTTTGTATTTACCAGCGTCATCCACAACAGGAATAGTCCCAATGCTAGTTTCATTCATATACTTGTAGCCTTTATAAATAGAATCATTTTCATGTAAAAAACAATCCTTAGTATAATCGACATCCTTAACCTGTAGTCTAACATCGTTTAAAAACTTAGGTTCTTTAAAACCAAAATAATCTAACACAAACTTTGTTTCATTATTAATATCACCTAAAATTCTAGGTTCACTGTCTAGTCCTAATTGATTTTTCAAATAAGAAAGAACCAAAGCTGATGTCACACTATCTGTATCTGGTTTTTGATGTCCAAAAACTAAAACTTTACTCAAGTAAATCTCCTCCTTCATAAGGACAATTATATCATTTTTTTCTTTATATTTAAAGTATAAATCACATATTTGAGTACATAATAAAACCTAGAAAGAGGGGAAAAAATGAAATTAGCTGGAATTGTAAGAAGAATAGATGAACTTGGAAGAATAGTTATTCCCAAAGAAATAAGAAAAACACTCCATATAAAAAATGGTGAAAACCTAGAAATCTTTATTGATGGTGAAACTATCGTTTTAAAAAAATACTCAGAACTAGGTAACCTAAAAGAACTTAGTGACACCATTACAGAAACTTTATATAAAGCCCTAAAATCAAATATTTTAATTACCGATACTGATAAATTTATTAGTGTTAGCGCTAACTTAAAAAATAAATATTTAAAAGAAGAAATAAGTGAAAACATCTTAAAATATATCAATGACCGAAAAGTAATAATATTAAAAAATCAAACGATAAATCTTACTAAAGAAAATAAAGAAACGGGAAATATAATCATATCCCCCATTATTTCAAATGGTGATGCTTTAGGCTCCGTAATAGTTATAACTGATAAAAACATCACCGAAAATACTATTAATACTATTAATATCATATCAAGTATTTTAGCCAAACATATTGAATCATAAAAAAAAAAATGCTATAATAAAGCCACAAATGCATTGAAAGAAAGAAAAGTAGGTAACTTTATAGAGAGTTTATGGCTGGTGGAAATAAACAAGGTAACTACTCCGAATGGTTCTCTAGCAGTCTAGTCGATATGTAGGCTAGAACGGTCACATCCGTTATATGTTAAGAGGTAAGCAAATGCTTATAAATTAAGGTGGTACCACGTCAAAAACGTCCTTATTCTAAGGATGTTTTTTTGTATAAAGGAGGAAAAACATGCGCAAATTTGAAAAAATATCATTAAAAGAATTTATAAAAGATACCGGTTTAACAAAAAAAGAATATAATGAAATAACCCTGCCAAAAAGAGCAACCAAAAATAGTGCTGGATATGACTTTCACCTGGTAGAAGATTTAATTTTAAACCCTGGTGAAATAAAAAAAATCCCCACCGCTATTAAAGCAGCCATGAATCATGATGAAGTATTAATGATTTATATAAGAAGTAGCTTAGGTTTTAAATACAACTTGCGAATGTGTAATGGAACCGGTATTATTGATAGCGACTACTATAACAATCCAGATAATGAAGGACATATATTCATTAAACTTCAAAATGAAGGTAATGAAACAATAAACTTAAAAGCTGGTGATAGATTCGCTCAAGGTATTTTTATTAAATATCTAAAAACCGAAAATGAAGAAGAAATAACAAAGAACCGCCAAGGCGGTATAGGTAGTACAAATAAAGGAGGAATAATAAATGAAAGATAAATTCTACATTACAACATCTATTTTCTATGCTTCATCTAAACCTCATATAGGAAACACTTATGAAGGAATTTTAACTGATGCCATTGCCAGATATAAAAGATTAATGGGATATGATGTAATATTCACAACTGGAACCGATGAACACGGCGAAAAAGTTCAAAACAAAGCTCAAGATGCCGGTAAAAGTCCACAAGAATATGTTGATGAAATATCTTTAGAAGTAAGAAGAATAGATGATATCATGAATATCAGCTATGATAAATTTATAAGAACCACTAACCCACATCATGAAGAAATAGTAGCTAAAATATTTCAAAAACTATATGATCAAGGTGATATATATAAAGGAACGTATGAAGGCCTTTACTGCACCCCTTGTGAATCATTCTTCACCGAAAAAGAATTAGTTGATGGTAAATGTCCAGACTGTGGTAGAGAAGTGCATAAAACAAGTGAAGAAGCATATTTTTTAAAATTAAGCAAATATAACAAGTGGTTAGAAGAATATATTGAAACACATCCTAATTTCATTAGACCAGAAAGCCGAAAAAATGAAATTATGAATAACTTCATCAAACCCGGAGTTGAAGATCTATGTATTTCAAGAACCTCATTTGATTGGGGTGTCAAAGTCCCATTTGATGAAAAACACGTTATTTATGTCTGGTTAGATGCCCTAATAAACTATATAACCTTTATAGGTTATGATCCAGATGGAAGCTCTGAAGAATTTGAAAAATATTGGCCTGCTGATATTCATATAATTGGTAAAGATATTCTAAGATTCCACACCATTTATTGGCCAGTAATTTTAAAAGCTTTAGATTTACCAATGCCAAAATGTATATTTGGCCACCCATGGATCCTTTCATCCGATAGTGATAAAATGAGCAAGTCAAAAGGCAATGTTTTATATGCTGATGACCTAGCTAATTTGTTTGGAACTGATGCCATTAGATATTATGTTTTGCACGAAATACCTTATGGTCATGATGGAAATATTGGCTATGACTTAATCATTGATAGAATCAATTCTGATCTAGCCAATACTCTAGGTAATCTTGTTAATAGAACCATCAGCATGTCACATAAATATTTTAATGGTGAAGTATTCAAACCATCTGCCTTTGAAGAAATAGATAAAAATTTAATCGAAAGTGCTAAACATTTAGGTGATAGAATTGAAAATAAAATGAATGATCTAAAAGTAGCCGACGCCATCGAAGAAATCATTGAATTATGTCGTCAGAGTAATAAATATATTGATGAAACAACTCCATGGATTTTAGCTAAAGATGAAACAAAACAAGAAAGATTAAAAACTGTTTTATATAACCTACTAGAAAGCATAAGAATAATTAGTGTTTATCTTCAAGCGTTCTTACCAGAAACGGCCGATAAAATATTTAAACAATTAAATACTCAAAATCGTTCAGTCCAATCTACCAAAACTTTTGAAGGAATGGATCCGGGCATTATTTTAAACAAACCAGAGATACTTTTTGCCAGAATTGATAAAGATGAATTTAGGAAAAAATTACCAAATTAACGTAAATTGTTGTAAATTGTCGCCTAATTTATCAAACAATTTCTTGCTTATTTAATAAACGATATGTTATCCTTAAAGAGGACGAATAAAAATAGAGAGGGATAAAATGAACAAACATATAAGTGGAATCGGTGTGATGTTTGTTTTAATAATAATTTACTTGACTATGAGTATTATAAATAAATTTAACTATCTTGACCTCGCCTATTTGTTATTTATAATCGTTTGCTTCATTAGATTTATCTATATCAAGAAAATTGAACACAAGAACTAATTAAGTTCTTTTTTTTCTTAAAAATGCTATAATAAAAAAGGTGATGAAAATGATGATTGATACACATTGTCATATCAGTAAAGATGATTATGATAATCCAGAAGAAATCATAAAACATATGGAAAATAATATAATGATAGTAAGTACTGCTAGTCCCAAAGATATAAAAGAAGTAATTAATCTCTGTGAAACTCATAAAAATGTCTATGGTACTATCGGTATTCATCCTGAATTTGCCGATACCTATACAGATGAAGATTTAAAAAATGTTGAAAAACATTTAAATCATCCTAAAATTGTTGGTGTTGGAGAAATCGGATTAGACTATCACTACACTAAAGAAAATAAAGAAAAGCAACAAGAATTGTTCATAAAACAAATTGAACTTGCGAATATTTATCATAAAACCATAGTCATTCATAGTCGAGATGCGATAGAAGATACATATAATATAATAAAGAAATACAAAAGTAATGACATCAAATGTAACATGCACTGTTTTAGTGGTAGTCTTGAAATGGCAGAAAGATTTGTTCAGTTAGGTGTAACTCTTGGTATAGGAGGTGTTTTAACCTTTAAAAATGAAAAAAAGTTAAAAGAGATTGTAACCAAACTAGACATACATAATTTTGTCTTAGAAACCGATAGTCCATATCTTACACCAGAACCTTTAAGAGGTCATCAAAACGAACCAATAAATATTAAATATGTCGCTGCCAAAATCTCCCAATTAAAGGGTATAGAATACGCAAAAACCCTTGAAATTACAACGGAAACGGCAATTCGCCAATTTGACTTAAATATATAAATATGGTATACTTTAAATGGTTTCAATTTTGAAATATGAGGTGAAATATGAAGAAATATCACCTGCGATATTTAATGATACCTCTATTAATAAGTATCATAACTATCACAGGGTTAATCACATCTGGTAACCTAATTTCAGAAAAGAAATTTGAAGTAAAAAATTTAAACCAGACTAAAAATTCTGTGGCCTTAACTAAAGTCATAGAATATGATACAGTCAAAACCTATAACCAAAAAATTCCTACCGGTGTAACTATTACAAAACAGAAGGGGCAAAACGGACTTGCTTATGTCGATGAAAATGACAATGTTCAAATCATCGAAAGTCCAAAAAATGCAGAAATCGAAATTGGAACTGGTGATAAAGCCGATTATGTAGGAAAAATGACCGGTTATGGTGCCGACTGCGAAGGGTGCTCAGGCGAAGGAACTCTAGCTTGTAAAACCAAAAACGGAAGTTATTATAGTCTAACTAAAGACGGTATGACTTATAATGACGAACAATATGGTGAAGTTAGAATAATTGCCGCTGCTTTAGATAAATTTCCATGCGGAACTATCATTAAAGTAGATAATCCAAACTTAGGCACCTTTAACGCTATTGTTTTAGATACTGGTGGAGCCATGCAAAATGCTTGGAATAATGGAATAGTTCATATAGATTTGGCATATGTCACGGAAAATGATCCAGCCATTAATTTAACCACAAGTTCTAATGTTAAATATAGCGTCCAAAGATGGGGATTTTAAACCTCATCTTTTTTTCTTAATATTTTCTTAAAATACCTTAATTATTAATTAAAAAAGTTTATAATATAGCTAATATATATTAATATTGCCCTAGAGGTGATATTAATGAAAAAAATTTTCACTATAACTATAGGTATATTACTTATTTATCTAGTTTATTATCTTCAAAAACCATATATTACTTCAAAAGTAAATCCAATCAGTGAAATTAATCCCTTAATTTTAGTTAATAATAATAATGCCTTACCAGATAATATTAATTTAAACCTAGTAACCTTTCAAAAAAATAAGGTCGCTGATATAATATATAATGATTTAGTAGCTATGTACAATGCAGCTTTAAATGATAATATAACCTTAAAAATCAATAACGCTTATCGCTCTAAAGATGAGCAAACCCAAATGTTTGAAGATAAAATGAATGCCTATGAAAATGATGGGTACACTAAAGAAAAAGCTTATGAACAAACAACTTTGACCGTCCAAGTTCCAGGCCATTCTGAACATGAAACAGGCTTAGCTATTGACTTTAGTAACGAAGGACATTATGATGAAAATGAAAAAATGTGGAAGTGGCTACAAGAACATGCCTATAAATATGGTTTCATTTTAAGATATCCAAAAGATAAATATGAAATAACCAAAATAGATTATGAGCCATGGCACTATCGCTATGTTGGTAAAAAAGCTGCCAAAGAAATAATGGATAAAAATATAACTTTAGAAGAATATTTGGGAGGAAATATATGAATATACTAGTTGTCGATGACGAAATAGAAATAGCTGATTTAATCGAATTATATTTAAAAAACGAAGGCTATAATGTTTACAAAACATATAGTAGTGAAACAGCTTTAAAAATAATAAACCAAAGAAAAATTGATTTAGCTATTTTAGATATCATGATGCCTGGCATTGATGGCTTTACCTTATGCCAAACCATAAGACAAAAATATAATTTTCCAATTATCATGGTAACTGCCAAAATAACTGATGCCGACAAAATAAAAGGCTTAAACATTGGAGCTGATGATTATATAACTAAACCTTTTATGCCCTTAGAACTCATAGCGCGAGTTAAAGCCCAACTAAGAAGATACACAAGCTACAATCAAAATCAAAATAAAATAATTGCCATCAAAGATTTAGTTTTAGATAAAGATAAACACGAATGCTTAAAAAATGGCCAAAAAATATCATTAACGCCAACTGAATTTTCCATTTTGTATCTTCTAGCTGAAAATGAAAATAAAGTAGTAACCACCGAAAAACTATTTGAAGAAGTTTGGCAAGAACCTTATTATCCATCTAGTAGTTCAACAATCATGGTTCACATTCGCCATTTAAGAGAAAAATTAGGTGAAAACGATAAAATTAAATATATAAATACCATATGGGGAGTAGGTTATCAAATTGAAAAATAAATATGGAAAAGAATTAACCGTAAAATTTTTAAAAAGACTATTAAAAATAACCATTTTATATACCATTTGTTTTATTATTTTTTACATTTCCGCTCGCTATATTTGTTCAAAATTTATATGGTATCCCGATAATCCATTATATATAATTTTAACAAGCATCTTTTATCAAGGATTTTTCTTACTTATCATATGGTTTATCGGTTTCATCATAATATTCATAGTAACCTTAATGAAATCATTATCTTATATTGATGCCCTAGTTTCCGAAAGTCGTAAATTAATCACTAAAACTGATGAACAAATAAAACTCCCAGACGAACTAAAAGAAGCCGAAGCTACTATGAATCAAATAAAAAAAGAAGCTTTATTTAATGAACGTTTAGCTAAAGAAAATGAGCAAAAGAAAAACGATTTAATTGTCTATCTCGCCCATGATCTTAAAACTCCCCTAACCTCCATAATTGGCTACTTATCTCTTTTAGATGAAGAAAAAAACTTAAGCAATAAACAAAAAAACAAATTTATTAAAATAGCTTTAGAAAAATCAAACAAATTAGAAGAACTTATTAACGAATTATTTGAAATAACTAAATATAATTCAAAAACTTTAACCATAAAAAAAGAAAAATTAAACTTAACCTTATTAATTAATCAAGTTATTGATGAATTCTACCCTATTTTAAAAGAGCAAAACAAAAAAATTAACTTTACCACTCAAAAAGATATTTTTATAGAGGCTGACTCCATTAAAATGGCAAGAGTTTTCAATAACCTAATTAAAAATGCCATAAGTTATAGCTATGAAAATAGTCCAATTAATATCGACATAAAAGAAGATAAGGACTTAATCATAACCATATCTAATAAAAGTAAAACTCTAACCCAAGAAGAGTTAGAGAAACTATTCGATAAATTTTATCGAGTCGATTACGCTAGAAACACCAAATTAGGCGGTTCTGGACTTGGTCTAGCCATTGCACAGGAAATAATCAAATTACATAATGGAACCATAACTGTTAAAAGTGAAAACGAAGAAATAACTTTTATGATAACCTTACCTAAAAACTAGCTAACCCTAGTTTTTTTCTTATACATTATGATATATTAAATAAAAGGAGTGATGAAAAATAAAGCTAGTAAATCCAACAAATAAATATAAAGAATCATATTTAAATTTAGTTAAAACTGCTAAAGAAAATGGTGATATAAGTGAAATGGGAAATGCTTACCGAAATGGTGAAAGTTTTGAATCAATGATAAAAAGATTAAAAGATAGAAGCCAAGGTAAAAATATCGCTAAACTAGATGTGCCATCATCAATGAAATGATAATTGAAAATGGTGAAGTAGTCGGTACAATAGATTTAAGACATGTATTAAACAAAAATTACTTTGAACGACTCGGACACATTGCTTACTACATTCATCCTCAAAAAAGAAATAGAGGTTATGCAACTAAAGCTTTATCTTTAGCTATTAAATGGTATAAAAAAATGCCAATTAATAAAATATTAATTACTTGTTATAGTGATAATGAAGCCTCTAAAAAAGTTATTTTAAATAATGGTGGTGTCTTTGAAAAAGCTACACCAGATAAACAAAGTAATAAAATAATTAACCGTTATTTAATAAGTATAAAAGATGATAAACTATCATGATTTTTTTAAAATTTAATTATATATACTAAATTGTTAAAACTTTCTAGAACATGATATAATGTTTAAAGCAAAGCAAATTTATATAAAAAGATTGGTGATTTATATGGAATATTCTCCTAAAAAAATGACAGAACAATTAAATAAAGAAAACTTTAACTTTAAAAAGAAATTTGGTCAAAATTTTATTGTGGACAA
>CALVXV010000024.1 GCA_944371685.1 uncultured Bacilli bacterium
GTCAATAATTTTTATTCTTTTTTTGACAAAATCAGACCATAACATACGTTATTAGTATATATAAACATTCTTAGCTTTTGTATAAGGTGTTATTTCACTCGGACTTCCATCAGCCTCTATTTTAGTTAAACTACCACTGTCTATTGACATTTTATATATTCCAGAACCATCACCATCAGTTCCTTGATAAGTAAAATATATATTATTTCCAGACCCACCACTACCAGAAGTATTACAAATATTATATAGCTCATCAATTGCAGATTGAACCTGAGTAGCTTTTAAATTACTTGTTTTATTATCATAAGTTACTTGATCACTTGGAAAATATGTTACTGCATACACACTTATACTGCTAAAAAGTAGTCCACTTAGTATAAAAATAAATATTCTATTTTTCAATACTTTCTTAACTTTTTCTTTCACCTCTTATTCTCCTCTATCCCAACCTTATATAATTAATTATATATTTTCTTAAAAAAAAACGCTTAACCATATAAGGTTAAATAGTAATAAATATGTCATTTTTTTAATCTTCTCTATCCAAATTTTTAAACAAATCATCCGCAAAAAATTCTTCTAAAGTTATACCAAGTCCATCACATATTCTAACAATAGTAAGTAGTTTTGGATTAACAGAATTACATTCAACAATATTTTGAATCGTGCTTTGTGTTAAACAGCAAATAGTCACAAGCTTATTAATTGATATATCTTTCTCATCACAAATTTTAAGTAATTTTTTAGACATTGCTTCACGTAATTTCACAAGACTCACCTTATGCTAATTTTAACAACATTAACCATATATCGTTTAACCACGCAAGGTTAAATAAAAACTATACTATCCTTTAAATATAATTTTTATTTAATAATCTTTTTCAATACAAAATACTACATAAAGAGGAATTGAATTAATAATTTTATCTTTATCATACATACAATAATAACTAACACCTTCTAATTGTTGCCAAATATATTTCTAAACAATCTATAGTTTATTAACTCCAAACAGTGAATAATTATTAAATGAGACATATACACCTGTCAAGTTCTTCCATTGATTAAATTTAATTAAATTACAATATAATAAAATATTTATCTTTTTACATAATTACTTATCAAATTACCGAAATGAGTAAGATTAATTATATTCAAATAAACATACATTCGCAAATTAAAAAAACAAAATGCTTTACTCACTAGCATTTTGTTCTTTTTCTATCATATCTATTTTAGCTTTAGCCTCATTTACTGTATTAACATCAGGTTCCATTACATATAACTTTTGATGAGGATAAGTATAAGTATAACTACTACTACCCTTTCCATCTAAATTATATGACTCAAAAGTCCATGAAGGCATTTTATCCAGTTGCATATTCACTAAATTATAAATTTTACTAGCTGGCATATTAGTCTGAAAACTTCCGCCAAGTGAATCCAAAATATCTGTATATTTTGTAATCAATGTCGTTGAGCTAAGCATTTTATTTAAAATAGCTGTAAGTACCTTTTGCTGATTCTTACCACGTTGACGGTCTCCATCACTAAATGCCTTTCTCTCACGGGAAAATGCTAAAGCCTTTTTACCATTCAAATGGTTAGTGCCTTTAACAAACCTATCTCCAGTAGTTGCTCTAAAACTATAATCACTTACTACATCTACGCCACCAATAGCGTCTACCACTTTAATTAATGATGTAAAATTAACCCTCATGTAATAGTTAATATCTATATCTAGTAAATCTTCAATAGTTTTAACCGACATATCAATACCATAAACACCAGCATGCGTTAATTTATCCTTATAACCACTTGTTCCATGTAACTGAACATAAAAATCCCTAGGAATTGATGTAAGTAATATTTTATGAGTATTTGGATTAACTGTTGCAATAATATTAACATCACTTCTAGATACTGAAGCAATATTGCCATAAATATCATTACCACTTATATAAATGTTAAATGGTTCTTTAGTAACATCTACCTCTTTAACCACTACATTACTCTCAATTTTAATAGATATTTTACTTAATATCCTAACATTACCTTCAAAACCCTCAACATCTTCGTTTAAAACACTATAATTAACTGCACTTGTAAATATAGCATCCGCCTCTTTATTCATTAAAGCCTCAGCCTCACTTAAATATGAAGGATATTCCTCCTTTTGAGTTTTAACTTTCTTATCCAAATTCCTTAAAGCTTTTTCATATGTCTTATCCGCTGATTCATATACCCCAAGCTTATGTCCCTTTAAATCTTCGATATCTTGCATTTCAGAATCATTAAGTACCAAAACATAATAATCGACAAGTTGATAATTTTTATCTTTAATATCATCAAACATTTCAAACGTGCTATTTAAATAATAAAGTCCAAAACTACTTATAGCAATCAAAATCACAAATATCAAATCAGCTACAATCTTAATCCAATTTCGAAAATTATTTTTAAAGGCAAACAAACCAAATAAACCAGAAATAACCACATAACCTATTAATAATGGCACTAAATACTTAACCGGAAGCACATTCATTGAAATAACCGTTCCCAGCATAATTAGTGACAAAATTAAATATATTACTAAAATAATTCTACTCACTATCGTTGTTTTCTTTAACTTACTTTTAGTCTTTTTCTTTTTAAACATAATAAACCTCTCCTATTCTATCTATAATAATTTCTTTAATTTATTCTACAACATGAGTTTTCCTCTTAAAAATGCTTTTAACTTTTAAAACTATTTTTTTAATACAACATCATAAATATATTTCCACTCATTCGTCTTATATAAACATATAAAAAACAAAAAGTTTGTAACAATAGTTAAAATTATACCTTTCAAAATAAAATTCCAAATATTAATATTAGAAATACCTTGAGTCAACAAATAACTAACTATAAAAGCAAAAACAACTAACAAAAAGTATTTTAGTTGATGAAGAAAATACTCAATTGCACTTCGATTAAAAATTTTTTTATAAAGCATCAATGGATAAAACCAAAAAGTTGTACATAATCGCGAAATTGCCGTTGCAAAAAGTATGCCAAACAATCCCAGAAAATGTCCTAATATAATTGATAAAACTAAATTCAAAATAGCCAAAACCATAGAAACTATCCTAGTATCCCTAAACAAACCTGTTGTATCACGATATATCCATACAGGATTCAAAATGCCCAAAATATAAAAATTTAGTGTAATAGCAAATATTACCGGTAGAGATAACAAAAAATCAGTTCCTATCCATAAAGTAATAAAATCATTAAACAATAGCACTAAACCCACAGAAAAATAACCAAATATCCAAAAAGATAAAAAATTTAACACATTAAATATTTGATATTTTTTAAAAATATTATCTTCAGCATTTATATTTCCAATACTAGCATTCACCGAAGTAAATAAAACATCAATTAATCCAGTCAAAGCAGAAATAATTAAAAAATAATTTGAATAATAACCAACAACTATAGTACCTAACATTATAGATATTAAAATATTATCACTATTATTTACAACAGTCCCACTAATTTTATAAATAAAAATAGATTTAACATTTGAAAATATATTTTTCTTTTCTTCTTTACTCAGTTCACTCTTTTCAGAAGTAAAAGGATACATCTTTTTTGCTTTAATAGCACAAGCGATATTATTACCAAAAGTACACATTATTTGCACTAGTAAATATAGGATATAATCATGCATAAAGTATAAAATAGACACTTGTAATACAAATTGAATAATCAAAAATATAAGCGCATAAGCCTTGGTTATATAAACTTTTTGATCAGCAATAATAATAGATGATTTGTATGCAAGTAAATAAGACGACATTGAATTAAGTAAAAACAAAAAATAATACAAAGTCAAATTAGGTATAGCAGTTTCAGTTTTTACCAAATATGGTAAAAATGGAATTAACACAACACCAAAAATAAACACAATAATAGCAATTATTCTATATATTTTTCGGTAAAAATTCATCAAAGCAGCTAACTTATTATTATCTTTTTTAGCAAGAGGTTTATACATGCTATATAAAATGGCATTACCAAAGCCTAATTCTGCTAATGATAAAAAAGTTAATATATTAGTAAAAAGTCCATTAATACCAAGATACTCAGCTCCAAGTTCATGAATAAAAATAGTACGTGTTATAAAATTCAAAACTAAACAAGAAACTTGATAAACAATTCCCACCGATAAATTACGAAACGACTTCTTTAAACGCGTTTCTTGAGTCATACTACATCTTCTCCTATATTATAATAAAAAATATTATCAAATATCTTTCCATCAACAATATTAGCACAAAAAAATCTAATCGCATTTTCCATGCCAATAACCTCCCTTTAAAAACTTTTTTAACCGGCGAAAAATAGCTTTTAAATACTTACGAATATATTTACTAGGATGTCTATTTACATTATAAAAATTATATTTAAAAACCCACTGCAATTCAGGTCTATCAACAAAAATATCCTTATTTTCAATAAACCGTTTTTGAATTTTAATCCAATGATATGGGTGAAGTAAAATAATCTCATTTTTGAATTGTCTTTCTACTTTCTCATAAAAATTTGAGTCTAAATGAAAATCAAAATTTTCTGGTTTTTTTCCCTCCGCCAATATTCCAAAAATAGTACGGTAACACTTCTCACAATCACAGCAATTATAATCGCCCTTAGATTTTAAACATACCCTAATTGGAATTCCATCATCTGACAACCCAGTTTTGCTTAAAATATTGCAAACGTTTCTTATTTTATCCTGACGCGTAAATTCATATCCATCATGATAAACCAAAGTATTTGCACACTTAATATAATTATCAATAGCAGGATCAGAAGCACAAGTCATTTTATCACCTTTAGTAAATGACGAAGCAATATAAACCGTCTTAATTTTATGCTTATATGCATAAGGAAAAGAATGACTTATAATAGCAATACCATGCTGAAACCCATGCCACCATCGATCATGTACCTTATGATATACCAATTTATCAAGATTTTTCTCATTAAGTATTTTTCTAAAATTAGTGCGAATAATCACATTTTTACAATTTAAAGTTTTTCCCACATATTTTAACGACTTTTCAACTTTTTTAAACGTTACATAATCATCAACATCTATATCAGAACCCCATAATGTAATTAAATCAGGATGTTCATTAACATGAGTAAGCAAAGTAGACATAGCATCTAAACCGCCACTAAAAAACGTTGCCGTAGAATCCATAATATTTTCATTATTATCCACTACTTTAGACACATGAATCTTACCCTTAAATTGTAATTTTGGATACATACGTTGATAGCCCTTTTTAAAATCTTCAATACTATCATAAAACTTCTTATCTAGCTCAGATATATATAAATCTACATCTAAAAGCCATATAATTGGTAAAACATTACATACCAATGGGATAACACAAATAGATTCTGGAACTTGTTCTATATTTTCTTGGTACTCGATATAAAGCCGCGGATTATCAAAAATATAACTAGACAACCTATCATCAAAATGATACACATATTCTATCCTATTTTTATTTTTTGACACATCATCAATATAAAAACTTCCCATAAATATCACAACTTTCTAACTTATAAATTGACCTTTCCAAAGCTTAATATTATCTTCATTAATTAAAATATCAGTTTTAAAATCAGAATTAATCATTGATTCCAATTGATTTATACTATCTCGCTCAATAACGTTTAAATTGTATGTTTTTTTCATATCTCTAGCCCTATTATCTACAATCACAATAATTGATCTACAATAATTTTGCATAGCATAAATACCAGCATGTAATCTTGTTCCAACATAATCCACATTATCAGAAGATAAAACCTCTTTTAAATCTGCAACATTAGGATTAATAATTGTTATATCTTTAACTTCCGTTAAACTTTTTAAATATTTAAAATCATCAGAGCCTTGAATCCAAAAATATACTTTTTTATAATTCTTCATTAAAACTTCAATCATATATTTATCTTTTTTGTAATCTTGAGCATAATCAGTCAAAGTAAATACAACATTATCAGATTTTTTTTGTGAAATTTGTTTACAATGTTCTTTAGTTAAACTCCATATTGTAGGGCACCCAGTATTTACAGCTTTAAAGCCTAAACTTTCGAGCATTTCCTTGGTCCGTTCATCTCTTGTAGAATGAATATATTTTTTCGATAACATCTTTTGATATAATTTTTTAGTATAAAAATTTATTTTTGTATTGTTAGAAGCTAAACCAACTCCCATTAAAACAGTACCACTATAAAGTTTAGAAGTTATCCAATTAACATTCCAATTAAGCGAAAAAGCCAATAAATTATTAGTCAAAATATTTGTTCCGAGTACAAATTTCAAATCTGCATTTTTGCAATAATTAACAGGATTAGTCTTATTTAATAACACTTGACAATTATGAGCGATTGGAGTATGCGTAGGAAAATATGCTATAAAATTACCATCTAATATTTCTTTTAACTCCCTCTCGCAACTATCTTTTATAATATAATCTCCCATATTCAATGTACCTTGTGACGTATCAAAAACACATATATTTTTCATAACTCCTCCTAAATTGAATGATAATTAAAATACGCAGGATCTAGCATCAATAATAAAAACTTAATCAAATAATAAACAAAAATACCTCCTACAAAACAGCAATGTAACCACTTATATTTCATATTTGGAATCTTAGTAATATAAATTGGTAGTAAAATCAATTCAGCCATTCTAAAAAATGTATTAGTTCTATATGCAATAATACTAAAGCTACTTAATAAACCAAAGGTAAATATTCCAAAGGCATATATATTTACGCAAAGTTTTTCAACTTTATTTTTATTATCATAAGCAAAAAATAAGAAAAACATTAAAAAAACAATCTTCAAGAAAAAACCAATTTCAAATATATTACCAACACTATCTTGATATAACGTTAATTTATTAGTTAAATAATTCCAATGTAATAACGAATTATTTAAACAATTAAATAAATAAGGAATATTAACTAACGAAAGCAAAATAGAAACTATACAAATTATCCCAAAGCTTTTCCAAGACAAATTTATATTTCTAATAAAATAAATAGGCATAAAACATATCGCACTATAATGAAACAAACAAGCTAAAAGTATTAATCCCAAATATTTCCATTTATTTTCATCAATAAATAAAATCGCATAAAAAGTTAGCCCTATAGCAAGACCATGTCTAATCTGCGTAAAATCATTATATATAAAGAAAACCAAAAAATAAATTAAAAATGATAGGATTGGAATAGGACTCAACTTATTCATCGTTTTAGACTTTAGAAAAATAGCCACACATGCAATCACAAACAATAATGCCTGAAATCCAAAGCCAATATCTTTAAATAATAAAGCTACAAAACTATAGCCAATTTCATAAGTACTATGTAATACATCACTTAAAGAATTTATTTCTCCAAAATGAATTAAATAATTATCCAAATCATAACCACAGTCATACCTTAAACCAGTAATTATGATTAATAAAAATATATTGAATAAGGGAATTTTATAATTTTTTTTATAACAAGCCCACATAATAGACAATAATAACAAAATACAATACACAATTAACATATATTTTCACCAAACACTTTTGTATTAAATTCTTTAATTCTTTCATTAGAAGAAAACATTTTACCACGTTCTTTTGCTTTATTTTTATAATTATTATATAAATTTTTATCACTCAATAGTTTATAAAAACCATCATATAAACTATCTTCATTATTTGCAGTAATCAGTCCATACTCACTATTTCCTAGTAAATCATCCATGCCTGCACACAATGTAGTAATCACTGGAACCCCTAATATTAAAGCTTCAGTCACAGCAGTACTGAATCCCTCAGCAATGGAAGAACAAACATACAAATCTCCATTTTTTATATAAGGAAATGGATTATTTACAAAGCCTTTTAATTTAACATAATTTTGTAATTCGTTTTCTTCAATATACTTTTCTAACTCATTACGGCATTTGCCTTCTCCAAAAATATAAAGACAAAAATCAAAATCTTTTTTCAACCTATTTATCACTTTAAGCAACATCAAAAAATTTTTTTGGCGTGCAAGTCTTCCAGTTGAAACAATTTTAAAAGATGACTTCAAAAAGTCGCAGTCTTTCAATTCTTCTTGACTCTTTTTAATAATAATATCTTCATCCAAAATATTAAGTAAAACTTCTACATTATCAGTAATTTCATATCTTTCAGTAAAAGAACGTTGTACTTGTGATGATACACAAAATATTTTGTCAAACTTCATATAAGCTTTTTTTTCACTTCTAAAAGATATATAATTTTTTGTTGAAAGTTTTTGAACCACTGGATCAAAATGAACCCAACAAATCTTCCGGCTTTTATAATTATTAGATCCAGAAATAATCTTAGTTGGTGCACCCTCTAAAAAAGCAATTTCAACATCATATTTTTTTCTTATATATTTTCTATATAAAAAAGTTGCTGGCATAATTTTCAAATATCTTAAAACAAATGAATAAAAAGATATTCCCCAAAATTTTTTATGCTTTTTAAACATAGTTTTATAATTAACTAATTTTTTAGCTTCATCTATATAAATACCATCATCATATATTGTCATTAAATCAATATCATACTTACTTTTATCAATTTTTTTGATTGTCTCAATTAAAATCTTTTCAGCACCACCACCCAAAAGATTATTAATGAGAAATAATATTTTTTTTCTTTTCACGAAAATCCCCTCCAATCAAGCATTCTCTCTACTTTAATTTTTTCTTATGTAAAAACATATAAACAGGCTTAGGTAATAATCCAACAATAATAGGTCTATAAACATAAAAATAATACCTACGTGGAATATCCAATTGTTTAAAACCCCATTTTTTTAAATTCATCTCATTCAACCGATTTTTCCATGTTCGTCTCTTAAAAGCATCGTGATTATCTCGCATTTTATATAAAGGCTCCTGAAAATTATATCCTTTAGAGCCAATCGTATAAAGTTTAAACCACAAATGATAATCTTCTACTCTAAGTAAACTATCATTAACAGAATAACCCCCTACTTCTTCCATCACATTTTTTCTAATCATCGTTGCCGCATGTGAAAACGGTGAACCGCTAATAAAATCCATCTTAGTAGGGCGCTCTGCTAAATGACTAATACCCCAGTCCCCAGTCTCATCAAAAAAAATCATTGTAGAACTAACAAAATCAATGTCCGGATTCTCATCTAAAAATTTAACCTGCTTTTCAAATCTATTCGGCAAAGAGATGTCATCTCCATCTTGTCTTGCCAAATAATCACCCTTAGCATATTCAATACATTTATTTAAAGTATAATTTAACCCCATATTTTTTTCGTTTTTCAATACAAGAAATTTATTAGGATATTTTTCTTCATAACTTTTGGCAATCCTATAAGTTTCATCAGTTGATCCATCATCACACATAATAAATTCAAAGTCTTGATAAGTTTGATTTAAAATAGAATTAATACTTTCATCTAAATATTTTGCACAATTATAAATTCCCATTATAATAGACACTTTAGGTTTTTTTTCCATCAAAACACCTCTCCATATATTTTTTCTAACTCATCCATAACTTTATCAAGTAAATAATCACTAACTATTTTCTGACTTTCAGTTCCCATCATTTTTCTCTTATTACTATCATGTACAAGCTCATCTAAATATTTTATAAATTTATCCTTTTCATCATGCAACACAATATATCCATTTTTACCATTAATTATTAAATCTCTCTGACCCCTACAATCAGTGGCCACTATTGGTAGCCCTACATACATAGCTTCTAAAATGTTCACCGGTAACCCTTCCTGTACACTTGAAGCTACTGAAATATCACTAATTTTAAGTAACTTAGGAATATCTTTTCTAAAACCTAAAAATAAACAATTATCCATTTTATTATCTTTCACATATTTTTGACATTTACCATCTAAAATATCATTCCCTGGTAATAAAAGTTTTACGTTTTTGTTTTCATTTAAATAATCTTTCAAAGTGTCTAATAACCACATTTGATTCTTTCTTTTACTAAGTTCTGCCGGATAAATCAAAACAATATCGTCTTTATCAATTCCCAAAGAACTTCGCAAATCATTTTTCTCTTTATCACTCATTTTAAAATCAAATTTTTTTGTGTCAATTCCCACACCGGGAATATACCTAACATCAGTTTTAAATTTGCATTTAGCAATCTCGTAATCTTCATTGTTAATTGTAATTAAAATATTTGTATAATTTGCAAGCCACTTTTCAGCATTATAAAACAAAAGCCAGTTTAATTTAGACGCACCTTTAAAAAAATGAAAACCATGTGCTGTATAAATAACTTTAACTTTTCCATATTTCTGTAATTTACGAGCCGCTAATCTTGTAATAGCTGCTCCAAAAGGTGTATGACAATGAATTAAATCATAATCATTTTCTTTAATAATCTTTTTAATTTTTCTATAAGAAACAATATTATCTTTATTAAATATATTTCGAGTAAAACAAACATTGTATTTTTTATCACAATACGGTATATCATTCACATCAGTATCACCATTAGAGGCAATATGTACTTCATAGCCATTATCATGAAACCATTTTAAATTTGGAACTAAAAATTTAAAAATAAATGAATCTAAATTAGCTGCCACTAAAACTTTCTTCTTTTTATGCATACAACTTACACTCCTAACTTCTCACCTTTTAAAACAAACACTACATATTTATAAAAGTTTTGGTTGCTGTTTATATTCATTATATCATATTTCTCACCGAATGAGTGAGAAAAATTTCAACGAATAAGTGAGAAATATGCATTAAATAAATGAGAAAATATTCATATAAGAAGGGAAGGTGCTGAAAATAGATAAAAAAGACGAAAATTATGTCTACTACTTAGTTGGACAAAATTTAAAAAAATGGCGTAAACTAAGGCACTTTTCTGTAACAAAATTAGCCATGGAATGCAACTACAGCGAAGGTTTTATCATGAACATTGAAAGTCCTAACTATAAACAAACATTTAGTTTAGGTACATTATGGAGATTTGCTACTGTTCTAGAAATAGACATAAGAGAATTATTCAAACCATTAGATAAAACCCCAGACAAATAAGTCTGGGGTTTTATATCATTTTATAAGCTACTACAAATATTCATTTTAGTTATTTTTAATTTTATAACTGCAAAACAGTTAAATTTATAATTAAACAAAAGAAAAACCATAAAAATCAATCTATAGTCAATTTTATAATAAATAGTGTTAGTAAGTAAAATTTCACCGACACTGTTTTTAAAACAAATCGCTAACTAAGAGCTCATAAAATCTATTTCATTAATTATAATTATTGAATCATCATAATCTATATTGGTGATATAATGAAAATCTTTTCTATTAATCATTTAATACTTATTTTTTTATTAATATTATTTTCAGTATTAATTGGACTTAAAATTAAAAAAAGCAAAAACAATTTATCATATATTTCAATTTTTCTTCTTTCTTTAGAAATATCAAAATTTTTCTTTTTAATATTAACAAATAATTTTAAAATAAATAACGACTTGCCCTTGCAACTATGTTACTTATATCCATTTATTGGTCTTATTTATTTAAAAACAAAAAAAGAATTCTTATTAAATTATCTTGGAGCCTTCGGCATTTTTTTCAGTATCTTTGCCATCATCTTCACAAATCCAACTAATATCTTTAATTTTCATATTTTATATTGTTATATATATCATTTTTTCTTATTAATATCAGGTGTTTATATAACTAAAAACTTTAAAAGTAAATTTTCCTTTAAAAACATTTTAATTATGTTTATCCAAATAACTATTGCTTTTATTGCAAATTCAATAATAAAAAATGGTTCTAATTATATATTTTTAAATACATTCTTAGACCCATTTCATTATTCAAACTATGTCGATAATGTTGCTTTTTTTAAAATTAAATTTTATGGCATTTCTATCAACGACATTTTAATATTCCTTATAAATAAATTAAATATGTTTATCTACCTTACTTTGTTTACTATATTAGTAATTTCTTTTAGTTCACTATGGCTTTATATATTTAGTAACAAAAAATAATATTTAAAAATTAAAAACTATAGAAAAATTCTATAGTAAATTAATGAATAACTTTTACTCTTGATAAATCAAAATCTTTTGACATATTCTCTTTAATCCTCTTATCATCTAAACAATAACTCAAATAAGCCGATATAACACTGACTT